>NZ_LWFT01000592.1:0-11505 GCF_001635105.1 Oleiphilus sp. HI0079 | reverse complement strand
ATCAAGAAGTCGAAAAAGCGATTGAACTTGCGCACCTAAAGGAGTTTGTTACGTCATTGCCTTCGGGCTTACAAACGCATGTTGGCGAAAGAGGCTTAAAACTCTCGGGGGGCGAGAAGCAACGGGTCGCCATTGCGCGCATGATACTCAAACAGCCATCAATATTGGTTTTTGATGAGGCAACCAGCGCCTTGGATAGCCGCTCTGAGCAAGCCGTAATGCGCGCTATTCGCGAGGTTTCAATTGGCAGAAGTACCATCATCATTGCACACAGACTCTCTACCGTGATCGATTGCGACCGCATCTTGGTTATGGATGCGGGTCGTATTATCGAGCACGGCCATCATCAGCAATTGCTTGCGCAACAAGGTGCATATGCCGAACTCTGGGAGATGCAACACAAGCACGAAGAACGATCCGAAAACCAGCCGAATGTCGACGGAGAGGTCAAATGATCATGCAACGCCAAAGACTAAGTGCGCTTGAACACCCGAAGGCGAATAAAGACACATATCGAGAAGAGCTGGAAAAACTTCAACTAAAACTTATGGCCTTACAACATGGTGTGTATCAACAAAGGCATCGTTGCGTCATTGTTACCGAAGGCATCGACGCCGCAGGTAAAGGTGGCCTTATACGCAGGGCAACCGCATTTATGGACCCGAGAGGTTATCGGGTTCATCCCATCGGCGCGCCAAGCGAGGAAGAACTAGCCGAACACTATCTCCAGCGCTTTTGGCGGCGCCTTCCGAAACAGGGGCAAACCGTTATTTTTGATCGCTCGTGGTATGGCCGAGTACTTGTCGAGCGAGTCGATCAACTCGTAAACAAAAGCACCTGGCAGCGTGCATATAAGGAAATAAACGAGTTTGAACAACAAATGGTGGATGACGGAATTATTGTCATCAAACTGTTTCTCAGCATCGACAAAGAGCAACAGCTAGAGCGCTTCAAAGAAAGAATGAACGAACCAAAAAAGCGCTGGAAAATCACACCCGACGACATCCTCAACCGGCAGAATTGGGAGGCGTATCAAGACGCCTTTGAAGACATGCTAGACAGAACGTCTGCAGCCAAACGTGCTTGGCATGTTGTTGCTGCAAACAATAAGAAACATGCTCGTCTTGACGCGATGCGACATATCGCAGAAGGCTTGTCGGAGCGAATTGATATGAACGATGTTGAAGTACTCAACCCAGAAGTCGAAGAACTAGCGCGTAAATACCTTTACTAAAAACTCTCCGAAAACTCACATCCGCTGTCACCAAATAGCGGACATGCGGCTCGAGATAAAGCTACAGCGGTTTTTGGTGATAAGCAGACTTAATTTTGATGAGTCGTTGACCTATTCACTTATTTTTAACACGATCTTTCCTTTCATCTCCGC
This sequence comes from Oleiphilus sp. HI0079, assembly GCF_001635105.1. Lineage (NCBI taxonomy): Bacteria > Pseudomonadati > Pseudomonadota > Gammaproteobacteria > Oceanospirillales > Oleiphilaceae > Oleiphilus > Oleiphilus sp. HI0079. The sequence goes on along the minus strand of NZ_LWFT01000592.1, from coordinate 10,118 downwards.
TTTTTCAATCAGTTCATGGGCTTTAGCGGCTTCATCCAAGCTCAGTACAGCACCGATCACAGGTTCAATTTTCTTATCTTTCAGCATTTGAAAAAGTGTAGTGAGATCTTTTTTAAACCAGTCCGGATGTTTTTTTCTTAGATCAGCTATGGAATAGAAATGGCTATGCTTACCATTTGGCAGCAAATTCCACAGTTTTATAGTAAGGAAATCTTTAGCGATGCTGCCACCTTTTCCTGAAACAGCGTTGTAGAAACCATAGCCTACAATCGTTCCGCCTTTTCGAAGGACACTAAATGATCTTTTAAAACTCTCTCCACCGATGGGGTCAAAGACTGCATCCAAACCGCCAGAATTATTTTGAATAACCTGTTCGGGCCAACTTGTGTTGTTGTAGTCGACAGGTATTGCACCGAGTGATTCGATAAGTGAATGTTTTGATTTTGATCCTGAGCCATAGACCTTAGCGCCGAGTTGTTTAGCGAGTTGCAGCATGGCCGTGCCAACCGCGCCGCCGGCTCCATGAATCAATATTGATTGTCTCTTTTGGACCTTGGCAATTCGATGCAGCATTTGATAGGCGGTAATGTAGGAAAGGATTAAGCTTACCGCTTCGTTGGGTTGGCAGCCTTCAGGCACCAAGGTAAGCTTATCCGCGTCAAGACAAATATATTCTGCATAGGCACCAATAACCGTTAAGTCAGCGACAAGATCACCGAGCGCAAATCCCGACGCCTCGGGTCCTATTTTGTCTACTCGACCCACGAGATCATAGCCCGGAGTAAATGGAGGTTGATCTTTCACGTCAGGATATTGTCCCTTGCGGATCATCGTGTCGGTAAAAGCAGCGCCTGCGGTGAGCACTTTTATGCGCACTTGCTGGGGGGATGGTTCCGGTAGCGAGGCCTGCATCACGAGTTTCAAAACCTCGGGGCCACCAAATTCTGAAATAATGATCTTCTTAAAGCTCATGCAGAACCTATATTTGCTGTGGTATTTCGAAACCATACCACTGATGTCATCGTAAAGTCATACGCTTGGATCGTGATCACTTGAAAAAAAACTCAATAGCAATATCAAGCAAGTAACTAAGCCAGAAATGCTCCTATGACCTACATACCCCGATGGATATTCTCCATCACAATTATTTCAATTTCGGTTTTTCTAAGTTCATGTGCATTATTTACACCGACACCTGAGCCCCAGTCGATAGAAGATAGATTGACCCAATTGCCTAATATGTCCGCTTATCTCACATTTCAGATGAAGGCTTTCGTCTTTCGGAAGGTCTGCTTTGGTGTGAAAGCCGATGATCTATAAAAAGTATTCAAAACAATGGCTTTCTGTCGAGATCTGGCTTGCTCATCTAGGTATTTCAATGCAAGCCTCACTCCTGATCTTTGGCGGTGCACTCTGCCAAATGCGGATCAATTTTACAGCGGACTCGGGCAAACAGTTTTAGTGCTTTCGGGTGATACACGCCCTCCCCTCGCAGAGTAATTCGTGCCTGCCGAAAGAAATCATTCCATTCATCTTTGGCTTCGTCTGAGATGTTAATCCAATACTTCTCAGGAATCCCTTCCTCGCTCTGGCGGATTTCACGAATTTCTTGATGGTATTTGCTCGCCATGAGATCACGTGATTGCTGGCCAAAGCCTTCGGGTACTTTCTTCCAGCGCACCAGTAACTGCATCGTCACTTGCAGGGTAGGCCAGTTGATTATGCCACCATCCGGTTCTAGGCCTTTGTACATTTCCATCGGTTCATAGGCCAAGGCCGGTGCCCCCGTCACGTCGACAACGCGGTTATTGAACTTCTGCAGTGCATTACGAATGCTCGAGGATACCGGTGTCATACCAATCTGTTTGGCAATGTAAACCGTCGCAGGCGCATTCTCGAGAACAGTAATGCGCTTGGCAGCAAGGTCTCGCGGTGCGTGAATTTGGCGGTTATTCACGAACATGAATACAGCGCCAATAGGCGCTATACCTATCACTTCATAGTCACCGCTGCGCATAAACTCGGCGGCACTTGGGTGACTTAGGGTTTTGATGACCATCCCCAAGTGTTTGTAGGTGGGGAGCGCCCCAACCGCACTCACCGAACCTGTAAAGTCGTTGTATTCCCGCGCACGTATGTCTGGCAAATTCAGCATATCGCAGACACCATTTTTGAACTCTTCCGAGGCGACCCGATCATCGGTATAGACTTTAAGCGAGAGGTCGACGCCCCAGCGAACAGCGTCAATTTGGTAGGCTTTCATCTCTTCATGAACCGGGCCGCCAATACCGACGAAATCGAAAACACACATGGTGAGCGGCGTTATCTGATTTGCGTGGAGCGAAGCGCTGACGAAAGCCAATAAACAGCGCGCAACACACTGACATATGTAATTTGGAGTATTCATCTCGCCAAGACCTCTCATGAAATAAAAGGGTAGGCTCACACTTCAATAGAGCGATGAAGTACAACACGGAGTGGATACAGACTAACGCACAAGGCTGTCTTGCAAGTTAATCTGTATCAAGGGAGATACATTCTTTGAGCAGATGGTCGCGGCGACGAGCTACACGTCATAATTGGTGGATGACACACCTCCACCTTGTCCGGTCCAATCAGTGTGGTGATGAGCGCCGGAGGCGTCATCAATACGTTGATAGGTATGCGCACCAAAATAATCTCGCTGAGCTTGAATGAGATTCGCTGGCAACCGTTCACTGGTATATGCATCGAGAAAATTAAGACCGGCCGCCATACAGGGCATGGGAATGCCCAACTCAAAGGATTTGGAAACAACTCTGCGCCAGGCTGGAAGGCAGCTCTCAAGAATCTTCTGAAAATAGGGATCAAGACCAAGAAAGGCAATGTTTGGGTCACGATCAAAAGCATCACGAATGTTTTCTAGGAACGCGCTACGAATGATACAACCTTCGCGCCAAAGTAAGGCGACATTGCCATAGTTGAGCGACCAATCAAATTCCTCAGAAGCGGCTCGCATCAGCATAAAGCCTTGTGCATAGGAGATGATCTTTGAAGCTAGCAATGCTTGCCGCAAATCTGCAAGCCAGGCAGATTGGTCGTTCAGTTTGATATCGGGCTTTGCAAATAAACCGGAAGCCGCAACACGCTCTTCTTTTAAGGAGGAGACGCAACGGGCAAAGACAGATTCGGTAATCAAAGTGAGAGGAACTCCAAGATCAAGAGCGTTGATCCCCGTCCATTTACCCGTGCCTTTTTGTCCAGCCTTATCCAGTATCTTAGAGAGTAAAAACGTTCCGTTCGATTCTTTATAAGCAAGAATCTCGCTGGTAATTTCGACTAAGTAGCTGTTGAGCTCTGTCTCGTTCCATTGCGAGAAAACCGCCGACATAGGTTGATGATCCATTTGCAGGGCTTCCGACATAAAATGGTAAGCCTCTGCAATCAACTGCATGTCACCGTATTCTATGCCGTTGTGTACCATCTTGACGTAATGCCCTGCACCACCGGCTCCGACCCAGTCACAACAAGGCTCGCCACTCGGCGTTTTTGCCGCAATCGACTGAAAGAGAGACTGCACATGCGGCCAAGCCTCCGCACTGCCACCAGGCATAATAGAGGGGCCGTTCCGAGCGCCTTCTTCACCACCGGATACACCCGTGCCCACAAAAAGAATATCCTTCTTTTTTAACGCATCTAAGCGCCGGGATGAGTCATCATAATTTGAGTTGCCGCCGTCGATAATAATGTCTCCGGCAGACAGGTAAGGTACGAGTTGTGCAATGACCTGATCGACCACATCCCCTGCGCGCACCATCAACATGATTTTGCGTGGCGCTTTCAACTGTGCAACCAAGTGTTCTATTGAACTCGCACCAACGATATTTGTTCCGTTTGCAGGACCTTCAAGAAACGCGTCAACCTTGCTGGCACTTCGGTTATAGGCCACCACCTTAAAGCCATGATCGTTCATATTGAGAATCAGATTTTGCCCCATCACGGCCAACCCGATAACGCCAATATCCCCTTCCACGTTCTGATCCACTGAACCCGTCATGGCTCCTCCTAATCCTGTACTAACTTGCTTGCGGACGCTTCATCCAACAACCACTCGGTCTCACCTTCAAAGGCAAATATGTTTGCCGCTGGGTATTGCTCAGACTCATCGTCATCTGCAAACAATGCATTGATAATGTCTGCTTTCCCCGGCCCTGTGACCAAAAAACTAATGTTTTGCGCATTACATAAAGTCTCTGCAGAAAGCGATATACGTGGTTGCCCGGTATTGGGGTGCGCTGCACTTACCCAGTTTTCTTCAGCGTCGTAATCCACGGCTCCGGGAAACAAAGATGCCGTGTGACCGTCCTCGCCAACACCTAATAAAACCCAATCAAAGCTTGGCCGCCCCTGATAGGATTCGACATGCTCCCTTAACTCTTTTTCCAAACGAAGCAACTCCGCCGCCATGCTCGCTTCGCCATCGATAGGATGAAGATTCTCTGCGGGTATCGGCAACGCATCCAGAAAATGGCGTTTCGCTTCGCCATAATTACTTTCTTCACTCAGCGCTGGAACCATGCGCTCATCGCCCCACCAAAAGTGCACGTTGTCCCACTGTATTCCGTCTTTCACAGGGCTGTTCAAAATAAAACGGTACAAGGCCATCGGCGTACTTCCACCTGACAAAGCGACATGACAAGGTTTATCACGAAAACTGAACGCCATTAACTTCTCTGCTACCTGCTCAAAGAGCTCAGGCGGCGCGTCAAATACTTTTATTTCAAACATCGAAACAGCCCTTTATAACTCGCAATAATCGGTATCGGCTAAATTTTTACACGGAAAACGCCATTCACGCTGATCCCTCTGCAGGAGGTCAAAAGCCTCCTTAGGCCCCCATGTTCCGCATGCATAACCATAGAGAGCGGGATCATGGTGGTCATTTTTGTACCTTAGTATGGGCTCAACAAATTCCCAGCAGGCTTGAACGGCATCGCTTCGTGCAAAAAGTGTGGCGTCGCCATTGAGCGCATCGAGCAACAATCGCTCATACGCGGTGAGTACTTTCGTCTCGCCCAGATCCTGATAATGAAAGTCCATCGAAACCTCTTCGGCTTCAAAGCCCGCCCCTGGGCTCTTTAAACCAAACTTCATCACAATGCCTTCATCGGGCTGAATGCGGATAATCAAGCGATTTCTCGGTGCCTTTGCGGCAAATACGGGGTGCGGTGTTGGCCTAAAATGAATGACGACTTCGGTTACTCGTGTCGGCAGGCGCTTACCTGTTCGAACATAAAAGGGCACTCCGCTCCAACGCCAGTTATTGATCTGCATTTTCAATGCAACATAGGTTTCGGTTCTCGAGTCAGGTGAGACACCTTCTTCTTCTCGGTAGCCGTACAGAGACTCTCCACGCACCTGAGAGCCCGTGTATTGCCCCAGCACCATATTATGCTGCAGATCATGTTCGCTAAGTGGTTGCAGGCTTTGCAGCAATTTTACAACTTCGTCACGGGTAGAATCCGAGTTGATCGCGGCCGGAGGCTCCATCGCGACCATCGCAAGCACTTGCAGTAGATGGTTTTGAAACATATCACGCAAAGCACCAGCGCCTTCGTAATACCCTCCGCGCCCCTCAACTCCCAAGGATTCTGCGCCGGTAATCTCCACATACTCAACAAAATTACGACTCCACAGAGGTTCAAACATGCCGTTCGCAAAGCGAAACACCAGGAGGTTTTGTACGGTCTCTTTGCCGAGATAATGATCTATCCGAAAGATCTGCTGCTCAGAAAAGCTCGCGTGCAACGCCTTATCTAACGATTTGGCTGAGGCTAAATCGTAGCCAATGGGCTTCTCAACAATCAGTCTTTTCCAAGCACCACCTTCAACGCTCTCCGACATGCCATTTTGCGCAAGACAGGTAGGTATGACGTCAAATAGGCTTGGTGGAGTGGCAAGATAATAGAGGGTGTTTTCGCCAGAGCCGTAATGATCTGTTAGCTCAGCAAGGCGGGTTTTGAGCTTAGCGTAATCAGCGACATCAGAAGTGTTGAGAGGCTGATAATGGACGCACTCTAAAAACTCGGCAAGTCGTTCGTCAGAAACGTCTTTGTTTTCTCGGAGAAAGTCTGCCAAATGGCTTCTGTATTGTTCATCGCTAAACTTAGAGCGGCTAACGCCCAATACAAAAAAGCGATCAGGAAGCTGCTTGGTTGCAAACAGGTGCACGAGCGCGGGGATGAGCATGCGCGCAGTCAAATCGCCCGAGGCTCCAAAAATGACTAGATGGCTGTTCTCGGTAACACGCATCACTCACTCCCTAAATAGCGGTAAATCAATACTGATTTCGACGGCCCTATCAGACACTAGCTCACTCAAGCCTCACTCTAGCCTTACTCGATCAGATACTCAATAACGCGATCGCCCCGACTATCGCAGCTAACACCCTAATACAACGTAGGTTCAAATCAAAAAACACTTAAACGATGACATTTACTCGGCAGTTTTTTAAGCAAGCGATTCAGACTGGCCGAGATTCGCGTTAAAATGATGGACTACGTGAATCGCATTAAGTCATCTACGAAGGAAATAAAAAATGGGCAGAGCCTATCAAAACCGAAAAGAGTCCATGGCGAAAACGGCTGCCGCTAAAACCAAGGTATACAGCAAATACGGTCGTGAAATCTATGTTGTAGCAAAATCTGGTGGCATCGATCCTGATGGTAATCTTGCTCTGAGAGGCTTGATCGATCGAGCAAAGAAAGATCAAGTACCAAGCCACGTCATTGATAAAGCGATTGAAAAAGCAAAAGGCGGCGGAGGTGAAGACTACTCTCCTGCGCGCTATGAAGGCTTTGGTCCGGGCAATTGCATGGTGATTGTAGAATGCCTAACCGACAACCCGAATCGCACCTTTGGTGATGTGCGTCAGTGCTTCACAAAAACCAAATCGAAAATCGGAACGCAGGGCGCTGTAAGTCATATGTTCGACCATAGCGCCATTCTCGTGTTCTCGGGTGACGATGAAGATGCGGTACTCGAAGCACTCATGGAAGCCGATGTGGATGTTTCTGATGTTGAAGCTGAAGACGGGAAGATCACAGTATTCGCGCCGCATACTGAATCATACAAAGCGAAGCAAGCCATTCTTGACGCCATGGGTGAAGTGGAGTTTGATGTCGACGAAATCCAGTTCGTACCACAGACAACAACACCAGTCAGTGGCGACGACGTAGAAATGTTCGACAAGTTTCTCGACATGCTCAACGATTTGGACGATGTTCAAAACGTCTATCACAACGCCGAGCTTTAAAGTTAGGCGGTGCAGTTTCGACCCTAGCCTAAGAGCTTGGTAGTAACAGCCTCACAATGAGCGCTCGGGAATTAGGCGCTAAGCCGTGTGTTTAGCGCCGACCTTACGCTCACCTTTGGCAGCAGGTTTTTCTTTGCGGGCTTTCTTGCCCCCTTTTGGCGCTGCCTGCCCAGTCTCGTCCAAACCGCCACCCTTGGATGCGCTACCTGATGCCCTTTTCTCCACCCCTCCTAGCAGTACCTCAGCCAAGATATCGGGTGCTTCTAGTGGAACCCAATGCCCACACTCTGGAATCACTCGAGTGCTTTTTGGATGCATCATCGCCGCCATGTGAGTAGGTACATACTTATCCCTCCTACCCCAAACTAAGTCTACATCAACCTGTTGAGCAAACCGTTCAAGCATACACTGAAAAGGTAAAAACAAGCGCGGCGTAGCTGAGCGATACATTTTAAGAATCGTTTTTCTCGGGGCCCATCGATCCACCTTGCCTTCATAAGACTCATCAATTTGCTCTCGGCTCAACAAGGGGCCACCCCGACCCAACTCCCAATGGAAGACCGCCTTATTCATCAATAACATTGAGAGCTCACCTAACAAGGGGGTGCGCCAAACAGCGGCCCAAGGGTGCCATCGGTACAAGTGGCTAAAGGGAAACGATCCGCCAACAAACCGTTTTACTTTTTCAGGAAACTGACAAGCAAAAGACATCGCATAGATACCACCCCAGTCATGTGCAACCAGGGTAAAAGGCGTTTGAATACCGGCCGCTTCAACCAGATCGTTAATATATTGCCCGTAGTGTTTGAGCTCAAACTCAAACGATTCTGGCACGCCTGATCGATGAATGCCCGGCAAGTCGGTTGTATAACACGTAAAGCTATCTTTAACTTTTTGGACGAGGGGGTTCCACATATCCGCTGAGTCCGGCACTCCATGGAGAAACAGTGCTGGCTCGCCTTCGCCATCGACCTTCAAGTAAATAGGGGCCTGATCAATTTCAACAAACATACTAGGCTCCCAATGTCTTGTTCTGTGCAGCTAAGAATTGCCCAAAGCCTTGCTCACTTCCAACTCCCGAGCATACCTCTTCGTTTTTAACCGCAAATCGGCCATTAATGAACACGTGCTCTACTAAGCCAGGGTTACGATTCACCATGCGCTCAATACCACCAAACTCTTTGATAGGTGCCTCATGGTAGGCATCAAGTGCTTGATTCAGACCGTTTGGATCTAACACGAGTAAATCCGCCCGCATACCTTCGCGAATATAGCCCGCATCAATACCAAACCAGTCTGCCAGCTCGCCCGTGACTCGCCATACCGCTTCCTCCATTTTCATGATCTCTCGCCCTTCCTGTTTAGCCTCATATACGAGCTTGAGCAAACGCAACGGGAAGTTGTAATAGGCCATATTACGGATGTGCGCTCCGGAATCGGCAAAACTAATGAGAAGGCTTTTTTCACTCACTAACTTCTCAAGCCTGTCTTTTCTGTAGTTCGCGATCACAGTATGCCAACGTAACTGCGCACCAAACTCAACAATCAAATCCAAAAACAGATCAACGGGGTGAACATTTCGGGAGCGTGCCACCTCGCCAAAACTCATGCCTCTCAGCGTCTCGTCAGGGCACTCAATGATCGTCGCATCATCAAAATCTCGCTGCCAGACACGCGGCCCCCATTTGTTCTCGTAGTCTTTACGAAAGCGACGACGGTAGCTTTCATCTTTCATTAGGGTATTGCGCTCTACTTCTTCTTTTAGATGCAAAGCAGCTTGGCCTGCACCAAACTCTTCAAAAATCACCAAGTCGATGCCGTCCGCATACACTTCAAATGGATTGGGCAAGGATTGCCATCGAAAATCCGCTTTACCGAGTTTATTCACCAAGCGAGTGATCGGTGCAACAATGGAAACAAGCGCTGGACTGGCTTTTAGGTCCATCAAAGAGATCAGCGTCATTTTGAGAGGTTTACGGAAAAACATTCCCATGCTTTCTAGGAAAAACAGAATGATATTAAACTTGGTAACGATGTCCGGTGCGCCTTGATGAATGGCTCCTCGCTTGCGAAGCACAGCGTTAAGGCGTCGAAACTCTTTCCATTTCGCATAGGTTGAAGGTAACGACGCACTGCGATAGCGGTCCCCATCCAGCTTGTCCCATGATGTCGTCATCGCAGACATGCCAAGCAAACCTTCGTCCAAAGCATCACTAAGCATTTTCTCCATCTGCTGATATTCAGTCTCGCTAATATTCGCAGACGCATCGACAGCTCGACCAAGCCCGAGCACCGCAGCGCGGATTTCTGAGTGTCCGATAAAGCTACTCACATTCGGCCCAAGAGGATGCTGTTTAAGGAACTCAACATACTCACGTACGTTGTTCCACGTTTTCTTCTCTTGAAGCAGAGGCAATACATGCTCTCGAGGAACAGATTCGACCCGCGTGAACAAATCGGAGCAATCTTCTGCGCCGAGACTCGTCATACTGATAGAGCAGTTACCGATCGTAACCGTCGTCACACCATGGCGCACCGACTCATGCAAGCCGGGCGCCGCGATCACTTCCGCATCATAGTGCGTATGCGTATCGATAAAACCAGGCATCACCCACTTGCCGGATGCATCGATGACCTCGTTCGCATCTTCAGCAGGAATTTCGGTATTTGAAATGTGCGCAATTTTGCCATCCGCAATAGCGACATGGCGAACACTCGCGCGTGATGTCGATCCATCGAACACCAGCCCGTTATTGATCACGATATCAAATTTTGGCATGCAACTAACTCCTTCAGCACGTGAGCGCTATTTTTTATAGTAGTT
>NZ_LWFT01000591.1:0-3572 GCF_001635105.1 Oleiphilus sp. HI0079 | reverse complement strand
CAGAGAGTCTCTATACGTTCGTGTTCTTGCTGATGGTAGAGAATAGGATCAGTTCAAAGGAAATCATCAAACGGGCGCTATCGCTGGATAATGTAAAACTAGTATTACTCTATGACCGCTACTACGTTGAATTTACAGACCCGGATAACGTGGATCTGACTGGGCGGCCGGCGCAACGACATAAGATTTCATTCCTATGCGCGCGTTATCTTAATCGAGTATTGCTATCGAAATCCAAGATAAAAGCAAAGCCCATTCCTCACTTGCTTCGTGCATTAAGTGGTATCCCACTTCCCCCTGATCTAAAAATTGAAACTCAAAATCAACAGTTCTTCATTAATCTCGCTCGTATCGTTCGTAACTACAACTATTACTCTTTGCCCGGCTATCTTGCAGCATCGCTAGATGGCGAGCCACACCCGACTTCCTTGCCTTGGGCCGAATGGGTTCGCGTTCAACATCGAAAAAACCTCGTACCCATCAGCACCTCCAGGCCAAAGGGAATCAGTCTGCGAGAAAGCAAAAAATATCGCATAAGCGCTTTATCGTTAGAAGAAAAGACCTCCAATGCATTCGAACTTGCCGATGAAATTCTACAATCTATAAAAGCTTATAGACCGATACTAAACAAAGATTTTATAGAAAAGACTGAAGACACCTTAGCCAAGCGCAAAGGCCAAATCAGCTCCTTTAGTTATGTCTTTTTTCAGTGGTTCATTGAGTACTGCCGCACAGGTAAGAAACATAACGGCAAACCCTTTGCGCGCAAATCGCTCCAAACAACAATGAGTCTATTGTACCGGCCAGTGATCAGTATTCTTGGGATCAAGGAGCTTCATGCAATAGACTCCGCGCTAATAAATGAGCTGATCGCCGACATCATTGACAGTAGAGACGGCTCTGCTAAATCACAGTGGCAGTTCATACTTTACTTCAAAGATTTTTTAAGCTGGTCAGAACGCCATTACCCTCTTCCTCTCATTGATTGGACATTACTGGAACTTGAAGATGATAACTATAGACATGTGAGCTCCGGGCTAATTTTCGAAGATGAGTATTTAACAGCAGTTGAGTTTTTAGTTAATTCGACTGACGAGTTAGCCGATAAAGCCGCAGTGATCACCATCCTTACCTATCGCTTTGGATTACGATTTTCGGAAGGTGCATTTTTGCGGCGATCCGACTGTTTCTTCGACATAGAAACGCCATATGTGCATGTCAAAGAATATTATAAAAGAACCCTAAAGCGCCCCAACTCCAACAGAATGGTACCTGCGGTATTTGAGTTAACAGAAATGGAGCTCCGCATTCTAAAAAGGAGCATCGCTCTGTATGACAACGATGGTATAAGCTCAAGTAAAGCAACACCTCTGCTATTTAAAAACATCGCGAAGAATAGTCTGGAAACGAAACTTTCTCGCATCAGTACATTAATCAAAGATGCATTAATTCTCGCAACCCAACGTCACTATCTAAGCGAGCATCACTTGCGCCATACGTTTCTCACTAAACTCGCGCTGGTTTGCTCAGATACGCCTTTGAAGCGCAACACGTGCTTTGGTGAACTTGATATTCAAAAGGTACGAAAAACTCTTCTTGGAGATGAAGAATACCGAGGACTTCGCGAAACACGCTCTATGGCGCGCGCGATGGGGCATGGTTATCCAAAACAAACATACAAGTCTTACTGTCATCTCACATCAATTTGGACAGATGAACTTATCAAAGATTATCGTGTTCAGCAGACGAAACCTCTTGAATCTGCGGCTAATGTCCTCCAGCACCTACAAGCTAAAGGCCGGATTAAGCCACCTGAAAAGAAAAAGTTAACACCCAATGAAGAGTTCTGCCGAACACTGACGTTGTTGAATAGTGTTGGGCAAGGCAATGGGCTTACTGAAACAGCTCAACAATTAGAGCTAGATATCACCAGAATTGAGCATTTGCACCAAGCGCTTCGAGCCATCGCAACCAAGCGTTTCCCTCAATCCGAGGAGCCATTAAAAGACTATCTCAACAGTATTAGACCAGCCGCCTGGGCGTCGATGATCAACTTTTCTGAGAATGCACCAATCGACGATCTCATAAATCTAGAATTCGATTTATCGTCGTTTGCTGATCGAGTCAGTCTGAGAGGACATATATTTGGAAAAACTGAGGAAGAGATAACAAGTATCGTTGGCTTGTTGAAGTTTCTAAAGATAGAACCGGGGCAAATAAAAATCTATCCCGCGAAAGCGTTTGATTTAGATGCGAGCACCTTACTTAAAGAATATGCATTATCAATAGACGAGAACATCCAGCAAGACCCTTTTAAATTCCGAAATAAAGACGGCGACCCTGTATCGCCAGATACGCATCTTGGGTTTGTGATGCATCGAACGAAAGGCATAGTTCGAAACAGCTTTGCGCTCTCCATCATAATTACAGCGTTAGTGTCTCTCCAGTCGGCAACGTGATTTGTGCCGAAAGTATAAGATGCTCCACTTTCCCGTTTCCGCTATTTGTCGCCTTCTGAACGTCGGCACTAACGACCACCCCTCCGAGGAGGGTCCCGAAGAACGCTTCAGACGCGCGAGCACTATAGAACTGTAACGGAAGAACTGTCCCTTCTTGGGTCATAACGCCCAACGTTTCTTCAGAGCGATTTATACCAATGACGTCGGCATTCGAGATCTTTATATTGGCGTCATAGCTGGCAGTTTTGGGATTCGCGTTAATTTTCGAAACACAAATAACGTCATTTTTGTCGTCATCAGGGAATTCGATCGAGGTATTTGGTACCTTTGATTGAGAGTATTTCTTCTGAAACGCATGTCTTAAATTTTCAATCTCCTGCTTTTGTTTTTGAGGTAATGAATCACACTCTAACCCCATAGAGTCCATTTTCCCATCCACCCAATCAGCCTGTCCCTGCGAGATACCCAACAGGATGGCTTTGACCTTTGACTTGATTTCGCGCAAGCGTGTTTTAGACAACGACTTAGCAATCATAACTAAGCGATAAGACCTAATCGCTGGTTTCTTGGACGTGTTCTCGCGAATCTCCATTTCTCCGTCATCAGAATACCCAAGTTCAATAAGGCAACTTCTTACAAAAATCAGCAAATTCTTCTCGAATACGGACGCTTTTGACACTACTGCGACTTCCTCGTGATAATCGGTGCCCCACTCTCGTATTTCGACGGTGCCCGAACCAAACACTTTACAGATTTCGTGAGTTTTCATAGGATAACCTCTTATATAATATTTACATAAAGTACACTTTATCAATTTGTGTTATTTTATAATTATCATACCATATGCATGAGGTCAACTCTTTCTATGGCTCGATCGCGCACTCCCATTGATCCCGAGCGTTTAAGATCGGATCAAAGGCTATTAGACAGAGTCACGGCTGAATTTAATGTCCAGACTCCTACAGAGTTATCAAGGCGCTTGAACATCCCTCGCTCAACAATCGATAAAGTCCAAAAGGGCGAAGCAACTCTCAACTGGCTTCACCGCCTCACACTTTTAGATAAAATTGGTTTCGCTACTGCCAGAAATAGGATGCTCAAGCTTGTCCCCGA
>NZ_LWFT01000590.1:0-5669 GCF_001635105.1 Oleiphilus sp. HI0079 | reverse complement strand
AATTCCCGGGCGATACCTTGCGCATCCCCGTTAAACAAAAGCGCTGGAGTGGCCGAAAAGTCATCACCTAAAACCTGCACACTTGCTTGCTCGAGATCAGGATCATAGACCGTTATTTCACCGTCATAGACAAAAATCTGCTGCGCCAATGGCGCCTTGGTTTCCCAGTAAAAATAGTCAGGCTTCTTTGCTTTGAACGAGCCTTTTGTTTCCTGTACGCGCGTACCTTTTGAATCCACCATAAATTGCACGAAATCACCTTGAATGTCTCGAGATGAAGAGAGCAAGTCAACGAGCTTATCAAGGGCAAGTCGCTCGTCAGAAAAGACGTCTGTTGAGGACAATACCGAGATACAAACGGCAGAAAAAAGAAGTATCGTACGGAAAATTCTGGGCATAGAAAGCGCGCTCACTCTTAAGAGTTACAGTTAAGAGTGAGCAGCATATCATAGAGGAAAACAGAAAAAGTTTAAGGCTTGGTAAGCGAAGCGCTTAATCCTCGGGCGGCGGCGGAGCAAGTACTTCACGAGAACCGTTATGACCCGCTTCGCTAACAACCCCTGCCTGTTCCATGGCTTCAACCAGATTCGCTGAGCGGTTGTAACCAATTTTGAGTTTACGCTGAACAGATGAAATAGACACCCGTCGGGCTTTCGTTACAAAAGCGACAGCCTCGTCGAACAAAGGATCTTGCTCACTGTCTCCACCGCCATCGGCAAACGCTGCTGCAACAGGATCGTTAGATTCGCCTCCAGTGAGAACCTCTTCAAGGTAGTTCGGCTGGCCACGCTGCTTCCAATCGGCAACCACTTTATGCACTTCATGGTCATCAACGAAGGCTCCATGAACCCGAACCGGAACACTGGTTCCCGGAGGCATATAAAGCATGTCCCCATGACCCAGCAACTGCTCTGCACCGCCCTGATCCAAAACCGTTCGAGAATCAATTTTCGAAGAGACCTGGAAGGAAATTCGCGTTGGCACGTTGGCCTTGATCAAACCGGTAATCACATCAACGGATGGTCGCTGCGTTGCTAGAATAAGATGAATACCTGCAGCACGCGCTTTCTGCGCAATCCTTGCAATTAGCTCCTCAACTTTCTTACCGACAATCATCATCATGTCGGCAAACTCGTCAATGACGACGACAATAAATGGCAATGTTTCAAGCGCAGGTCGCTCCTGCTCTTCATTCAGCAGGTGCTCCTCAGGCTGCCACAAAGGATCAAGTAAAGGCTCTCCAGCTTCTTCAGCGGCTTTCACCTTACGGTTGTAGCCAGCGATATTTCGCACTCCTAAGGAGGCCATTAGCTTGTAACGTCGCTCCATCTCAGCCACGCACCAGCGCAAGGCGTTTGCCGCCTCTTTCATGTCAGTCACAACGGGCGTCAACAAATGCGGAATGCCATCATAGATGGAGAGCTCGAGCATCTTCGGATCGACCATGATAAAACGCACTTCGTCCGGGGTAGACTTGAATAGCATGCTCAAAATCATACTATTTACCCCAACAGACTTACCCGATCCTGTAGTACCCGCTACTAACAGGTGTGGCATTTTCGCCAGATCGGCAACGACCGGATCACCGGCAATATCATTACCCAGCCCAAGAGACAGAGGAGACGGCGCGTCATCATAATCTTTTGACGTCAGCACCTCGCTAAAGCGCACTATTTCGCGATGTTCATTCGGTATCTCAATACCAATGACGGATTTACCTGGAATTACCTCAACAACCCGAACACTCATTACTGCAAGCGAGCGCGCCAAATCTTTGGCGAGATTACTAATTTTACTGACTTTAACGCCTGCGGCAGGTTGCACCTCAAAACGCGTAATTACAGGCCCAGGATTGACCTCGACTACCTCTGCACTCACGCCAAAGTCGGCCAGCTTCACCTCTAGCAAACGAGACATATTCTCGAGATCTTCAGGAGAGTAGCCATCCTTTTTGTTCGTCTCTGCGGGATCGAGCAAGGTGAGCGATGGCAACGTCGACTCTTGACCAATAAATAAACTGCCCTGCTGCTCCTCTTCCAGGCGCTTACCCTGCTTGCTCTTCTTAACAAACGGAGAAATTTTGATGCCAGGCTTAGCACTCTCATCCTTTGAAGCCGATGGCTGGGCAGGCTTCGCTGCTTGTTTAATCACTACCTTCGATGCACCCTCAAGCTGCGGCTCTTTTCTTCCGTCTAATACAAGCTCCTCACTATTGTCTTCTCGCTTAAGAGGTTGGGTGACCGCTGACAATGCTTTTTTAAGCTTGCTTGACCCTTCAGCGTATTCGCTTTTGCTTTTCTCCGTCGTCGATGCATTCTTCGACAAAGGCATCTCATGCTGTTTTAACTTATCTTGCTCAGCCTTTCGCTCAGCGCGAAGGTCTCGCCGAACTTCAATGTGGTGAAGAAGAAATGAGTAACTTCGCTGAGATGCTTTGGCAACAATACGTGCAATCGAAATGGTCAACGCGCCTGTACGATCCATCAAGCCAAGCCAAGATATGCCGGTAAAGACGGTTAGACCAAAAAGCAACATCGAGACTAGCAGCAACGTACTGCCTAGGGTATTAAACGTGTTCAGCATCAAAGTGGAAAATTCACGCCCCAAGATACCGCCTGCGTGCTCTTCCAAGCCATGAATTTGATACATAGCGAGCAATCCAGTTGCTCCCATCATAGTAACAATAAAGCCGATCACACGAATGCTAACCAAAGGCCAGTAGACCTCTCGCACTTCTTTTCGATACTTGAAAATCAAACAGGCACGAAAGCCGATTAAAACAGGAAATAAGTAAGCAACATTACCGAAGAAATAGAGAAGAATATCTGAGAGCCATGCTCCGGCTTTTCCACCGTAATTGAGTGGCGTGGCGTTAGTACCCGTACTCGTCCAGCTTGGATCGCTACTATTATGAGAAATGAGCGCCATCAACAAAAAAGCACACAGAGCAACTGTTAGAATTAACGCGCCCTCGCGTATACCTTGCGATATGTAGGCATGAAACTTTTGGTCAGATGGTGTCGCAGTCGTGCTTTGGCTCAATGCTTTTTTCTGACTCAAAGTTGTTTTCTGGCCCAAGATTGTATTTGCATTCAAAACGCTCACCTTTCATATACTGAAGCATGCTCGAAACCACTCAAAACGGGCGCATTTCGGGCGAGACTAACCAATAGTATANAAAAGGATTTAAGAATTAACTTTAATTATCTGAAATATAAAGAAAAGTAATTAAAATAAGTACGCTTAGCGTCAGAGTGACGCCAAGCCTTTCTCGAGGTCAGAAATAATATCTTGAGGATTTTCGAGACCAACTGAAACACGGATCAGGTTTTCGCTAATTCCCGCTCTTTCTTTTTCCTCATCCGACAAACGGCCATGCGTCGTAGTCGCCGGATGCGTGATAGTGGTTTTTGCATCACCGAGATTTGCCGTCAGCGAAATAAACTCCGTACCATCAATAACAGCCCAAGCCTCACTTCGCCCACCTACTACCCGAAACGATAGTACGCCACTCGCACCAGACTGCTGTTGCTTGGCCAGCTCATAATAAGGGTGAGATTCAAGCCCGGCATAAAACACTGTCTCAACTTGAGGCTGCTGCTCCAACCATTTCGCTACCTGCAACGCATTTTCACTATGCGCTTTCATACGCAAATTCAGCGTTTCAAGCCCTTTCAAAAATACCCAAGCATTAAAAGGACTCATTGCTGGTCCAGCGGAACGCATGAAACCATGCACCTCCGACATCACCTGTTCACTACCGACAACCAGACCACCCAGACAACGACCTTGACCATCGATGTATTTCGTCGCCGAATGAATAACAACGTCCGCACCTAAAGCCAAGGGCTGCTGAAGCGCCGGCGTACAAAAACAATTATCCACAATGAAAAGGCAGTCCTGCTCGCGCTCTTGCTGATCGATAATTCCTCTCAAACGACGAAGATCCACCACCTCACACAATGGATTAGACGGGGTTTCCACAAAGACTAAACGCGTGTTCTCACGCAGCGCGGAACCCCAAGAATCGTAGTCACAGAGATCAACAAATTCGACGTCTACACCGAACTTCAAAAGAAACTTTTCGAGAAAAACAGTCGTCGTACCAAAGACACTTCTCGAACAGAGGATGTGATCGCCTTGTTTCAAGAGCGCAAAAAATGTCGACATAATGGCAGCCATACCAGACGCCGCTGCGACAGCTCGCTCTCCACCTTCCAAGGCAGCAATCCGAGCTTCCAACATGCTTACAGTTGGATTTGTGAAGCGGGCGTATACATTGCCCTCCAATTCACCAGAGAACCTCTGCGCCGCCTCCTCAGCGGAGTTAAAGACAAAACTAGAGGTAGGGAAAATTGCCTCACTATGCTCTAACTCGGGACTACGAATCTGTCCGGCGCGAATCGCCAGAGTTTCGATCGAAAGCCCGTCTAGATTTGAAACTGGAATAGAGGCATTAACTGTTTTGCTTTTTGGCATGAATAAATCTCAGAAAACTCGGACTAGTCGGCGTTGTGCAGACTCAACTGCTCTTCGCCTTCAAGTATACTCTCATCTTCGGTTTTACTCGCATCATTTCTGCTTCTTTCAAGTCGATCAAGATAGTCCGCGTCAATGTCTCCCGTCACGTAATGCCCGTCGAACACAGAACAATCAAATTGCTCGATTCCCGGATTACACTCTTTGACAGCATCAACCAAATCTTCGAGATCTTGATAAACCAGCCAGTCAGCGCCGATCAACTGAGCAATCTCGTCCTCTGTCCTTTCATGCGCAATCAGCTCATTGGCCGCGGGCATATCGATACCATAGACATTTGGATAACGAACAGCAGGCGCGGCCGACGCAAAATAAACACGTTTGGCACCAGCGTCACGAGCCATCTGGATAATTTCGTTACAAGTAGTGCCGCGAACAATCGAATCATCCACCAACATAACGTTCTTGCCTTGAAATTCCGGGCCGATGGGGTTGAGCTTCTGGCGAACTGATTTTTTGCGCTGACTTTGGCCTGGCATGATGAAGGTCCGCCCAATGTAGCGATTCTTAATAAAGCCTTCTCGATACTTCACGCCCAACTCATTCGCCATTTCCATCGCGCTTGTCCGACTCGTATCAGGGATAGGGATAACCACATCGATATCATGATCCGGACGCAGTGCGAGTACTTTTTTTGCGAGCGTCGTTCCCATTCGCAAACGCGCTTTATAAACCGAAATATCATCGATCATAGAGTCAGGGCGGGCAAAATATACATGCTCGAAAATACAAGGATTCAAACGAGGCGACTCAGCGCACTGCTGCGTATGAAGCTCCCCGCTGTTTTGTATATAAACGGCCTCTCCCGGCTCAATATCACGGACGATTTCAAAGCCAGCTGCATCTAGAGCAACACTTTCCGAGGCAACCATATACTCCGTGCCCTTCTCGGTCTCGCGTTTACCGAAACACGCGGGCCGAATGCCAAAAGGATCGCGAAAAGCCAAAACCCCATAACCGGTGATCATCGCGATCACGGCATATGCGCCCTTGACCCGCTTATGCACCTGTTTAACCGCTTCAAAAATCTCAATTTCTGTGGGGATTAACTTGCCCTGCTTTTGCAGCTCATTCGCCAAAACATTCAGCAGTACCTCAGAATCTGAGTTTGTATTGATATGCCGAAGATC
>NZ_LWFT01000589.1:0-812 GCF_001635105.1 Oleiphilus sp. HI0079 | reverse complement strand
AAATAATCAAGCTCCAGAGAACACAAAGCGCTATCAGCCCCTGAAGAAATGATATTTTTTCAATTAGTTTGAGCATCACTTTTCCTTATCATGCCAGTGGGATTAAAAACAAAAAGACAATGATTACTTCTCTCTCCAGGCGGCCCATGGATCACCACCGGCACTATTTGGGGAACTCGTTGAAGAATCAGATGAAGAATGAGTGGAAGAACCGGAGGCTTTATCTTTTCGTCCAGGTCGGTCAGATTCGTATCGTTTACTCGAACTGCCCCCACCGCCATAAGGGCCGCTAGAACGCCCCTGTCGAGATCCGCTCTTGCCAAACTCCGCGGCTTTTTTGGCGCGCTTTTCTTGCAGCCGAGCCGCATCCTCAATACTTAACTCCGCTGGCTCTCCGGGCACTTGCCCGTCAGGAATAATGCGATCTCGCGGTGGGATGTGATATTGCTCTGATGAAGGCCGAGGAAGGTTTTTAAATTGATACAGATAAAATCCTTCCAGTTTTTCACGCGCCCAATCTGTTTTTTTCAAAAACTTTACGCTCGAGGCAATGCTTGGATTGATCTTAAAGCAATTGATATTGAGATACGCATACAGAATCTCAAAGCCATAGTGCTCTACCACCTCCTCCAACAAACTTTTCAACCCTAAACCATGTAGAGGGTTATTCTTAAAGTTCACTTCATCATTCATGCTGCTATCCAAGTTTGTGGCGTGTATTTGATCACAGTAAGTATAACGCAAAAGTCTGCGAACCCTCGCGAACTTAAGCGGATATGTTTTCAACAAATCTTTACAGGGAGCCTTGCGGA
>NZ_LWFT01000588.1:0-2714 GCF_001635105.1 Oleiphilus sp. HI0079 | reverse complement strand
ACATGGAGTCTCCTTAGTAAGGTGTTTTGGGGCTCGGCAAATCATAGTTGAAAGTCGTAGCGCGAGCTATTGAAGATAATGTTAAACTCGCGCTACTTCAAATTTGTCATTATGAGAGAAAAGGAAAATACATGCGTCCAAGCGGAAGAGCGTTAGATCAAGCACGTGATATCAAACTAACGACGGGTTACACCAAACACGCAGAGGGGTCTGTGTTGGTGGAGTTCGGCGATACAAAAGTGATTTGTACCGCCTCGATAGAGGAGTCTGTGCCGCGTTTTTTGAAAGGGGCTGGTCAAGGTTGGATCACTGCTGAGTATGGTATGTTGCCACGTTCTACGGGCTCTAGAATGGGACGTGAAGCGGCGAGAGGCAAGCAAGGCGGGCGAACGGTTGAGATTCAGCGCTTGATTGGGCGCTCACTGCGCGCGGCAGTTGATCTGGAAAAGCTTGGCGAAAGAACCATTACGATTGATTGTGATGTCATTCAGGCTGATGGTGGTACTCGTACGGCATCGATTACAGGTGGCTGTGTTGCACTTGGTTTGGCTTTGAACTCGATCGTTGCTGCGGGCAAACTAAAAGAGTCCCCTTTAAAGCAAAAGATTGCGGCGATTTCGGTCGGAATCTATGAGGGTGCTGCTGTGTTGGATTTAGATTATCCTGAAGATTCTGCTGCGGAAACAGATATGAACGTCGTGATGACCGATAAAGGCGGTTTTATCGAAGTGCAGGGCACGGCTGAGGGAGAGGCATTTGAGCAGGACGAGTTTGATGCCATGCTGGCACTTGCTCGAAAAGGCGTAGGGGAAATTTTTGAGTTGCAGGAGAAAGCGCTAAGTTAGACGCTTCTTCTAAACAGGTGAAAAGAAAGGGCAGAACCGTAAGGCTTTGCCCTTTCTTTTTTAACTTGTCTATCAGACAGCTAAGGCTCTTGCAGTTTAAGCCCTACATAATAATGTCGTAGTCAATGATCAGCGGTGCGTGATCTGAAAACCGCGTGTCGTAGTCAACAAACCCATCTTCTATAAGATTATTCACCGTGCCGGTAGTGATTTGAAAGTCGCTGCGAATCCCTGCTTCAGATTGCTCTTCTCCGGCTGACTTTGGCCAATGTGTGTACTCGTCATCGTGGCTGTTTACTTTGCGAAATGCATCCACATACCCTAACTCATCAAACGTTTTGTCAAACCACGCGCGTTCATGAGCTTTGAATCCGGGAGCCTCTCCATGATGGTAGCGTTCGCTCGCGTCTGTCACTTCATGTGTGCTTTGAAGATTACCTGTGAAAATGAATTGGCGACGCTTGCGCAGACATTTCTCAAGGTGGTCTTGAAATGCTGTCATGAACTTGTCTTTGCTCTCTTGCTGATCAGGGTTTTCCATTGATGCAGGGGCAAGCATCGATGCAACACTTACGTTATCGAAGTCCGCTTGAATAAATCGACCTTGTCGGTCTGCAGGCTCGTAGGCGAATCCGTACATGATCGCTTTTGGGAAGTGACGAGTGTAAATTGCGACGCCGCCATCTTCAGGATCTTCGGCATCAAGAATATACACTTCATACCCGTCAGGATGGTATATTTCATCGTCAAAATCATATACTTTGCCGCGAATATCTTGGACGCATACAACATCGGCATCGATCTCTCGCATCCAATCGTAAAAGCCTAGTTCCGCGGCCTGCTTAAGACCGTTAACACTGATTGATACTACACGCATATCTGCCCCTTAATTTGAACGCGTGATATGATACTTGTTTCACATTTTTTGAAAAGAAATAACCCAAATATTTACAGTAAGGTCACTTTTATGTCGTCGACTTCGTCTCTGAAACCGCATCAACGAGCATTTATTGAATTTGCTCTTCAAAAAAATGTTCTTAAATTTGGAGAATTTACCCTCAAGTCTGGCCGCGTGAGCCCTTATTTTTTTAACGCAGGCCTTTTCAACGATGGCCTGTCGCTATCAAAGCTAGGAGAATTCTTCGCCCAGACCTTGCAAGAATCTGGTGTAGAGTACGATGTCCTTTTCGGCCCTGCTTACAAAGGTATTCCTCTAGGCGCTGCAACGGCGGTTCAACTTTCTTCTTTGTATCAAGACAACCGTCCTTTTGCTTTTAATCGAAAAGAAGCAAAAGATCATGGTGAGGGCGGAACCATTGTTGGGGCCCCGCTCTCAGGTAAAGTTATGATCATTGACGACGTGATTACTGCTGGAACCGCAATTCGAGAGGTTATCCAAATCATTAAGGCTGCCGGTGCCGAGCCAGCCGGAGTTATTATTGCCCTCGACCGTCAAGAAAAAGGTCAAGGAGAACTTTCGGCGATTCAGGAAGTTGAGCGTGACTACAACATTCCTGTGCTGAGCATCGTAAACCTTGGACAAATACTAGACTTCATCTCTAGCGATGCAAGTTTGGCAGAGTACGCAGACAGCGTTGCTGCGTATAGAGATCGTTACGGAATATAACGGATTGTAACTGAGCGATCTTTAGCAAGGCGGCTATAGTTAGATTTTAGGTATTATAAAACGAGTGATTTCTCTTAAGGATAAGTACAAAAAATGAGTGTTCGTCTTGTAATGAGTGTGTGCTTGGCGCTTGCGGTTTTCGTGAGCTCCGTGCAGGCAGGCATTATGTATCGCTATAAGGATGATCAAGGCCGAACGGTGATGGCTGCCACTGTTCCGCCAGAAATCGTTCCCAACGGTTA
>NZ_LWFT01000587.1:0-4390 GCF_001635105.1 Oleiphilus sp. HI0079 | reverse complement strand
TTAAGCCTTTCGCTTCGATCATTCTGGATGTTTTGGTGAGTATTGCTTCAGCCACTGCTTGCGCCTTGGCGGTTGCCTCGATGCCTGCGAGCAAGAATGTAACGGTGCATTTGAACCCGTCAGGATAGGTTGCTGATACTTTGTAGGAGTCGGTTGGCGGCTTACCGATCGCGCCAGAGACAGAAACGATGTTATCGGTGATTTGTTCAAGCTTTACTTGCGAGAAGTCGCACACAACATCTGGAAGAATATAGTTGTGCGGATCACCAATTTCGTAAACGATTTGCTCGGCAACCGTCGGCACAGAGACCAAACCGCCGGTATTATCTGGCTTAGTGACGGTAAAGCTCGCCTCATCATCGATCTCTACAATTGGGAAGCCCATATCATCGAAGCCATCTTTTACCAAGTGCCAGTCGGTAAAGTTGCCGCCGGTGCAATGCGCACCGCATTCAATGATATGTCCGGCCAACGAGCCTTGTGCGAGTTTATCAAACTCATTCCAGTTCCAGCCAAACTCATGCACCATCGCACCAAGAACAACGGCGCTATCTACCACCCGGCCAGTTACCACAACATCCGCGTCTTGCTCCAGCGCCTTCACGATTGAAGGAGCACCAAGATAAGCATTCATGCTCACAAGCATCGGAGGGATTGAGGTGCCGTTGAACATTTCAACGACGCCGTCTTGCTCCAGCTTGCGTTTTTGAGGCAGCACATTGTCGCCATCGACCATGGCAACTTTCAGTTCGATTCCCTGTTGCTCGGCAATCGCGCTTAATGCGGCAACACAGGCTTTAGGGTTAACGCCTCCTGCGTTACTGATCACTTTAATGCCTTTCTCTTTTATTTGAGAAAGAAGAGGGCCCATGACTGTCTTTACGAAATCGGTCGCGTAGCCTGCATTCGGATCTTTCATTTTCTGGCCAGCCATGATCGACATGGTGATTTCTGCCAGGTAATCGAACACTAAATAATCGATGTTGCCCTTTTCGACGAGCTGTTGTGCCGCAGTTTCGGTATCGCCCCAAAACGCCGATGCACAACCAATTCTTATCGTTTTTTTCTCTGTCATGAGTTGAAATGCCTCGCTAAGACAGGTGGTGTTGCATGATGCATTGCGCGCAAATCCGTCTTGTGACCGGGTGCGCAATTAACGCTGACAGAACCATACCAAGCAAGTGCTTGGTTTGTAAATAGTAGATATGCTCGTTATGATCTTTTAAATGTTGGATCATTTGATCGAAAGCGATCGTTGGCCCTCGAATTTTGAAGATGGAGTTGCACTAGTGTCTGTGATTGTTGAGCAAGAAAAACTGGACCTTGTCGATGATTTAGTCGAGCAGGGGGTTGTTACGGACCCGCGTACCGCAAAAGGGCGCTTGCTTGCGAAAGCTGCGAAGCTGTTTCGAGCAAAGGGCTACGAGCGCACCACAGTGCGAGATTTGGCGGCGGCGGTTGGGATTCAATCGGGAAGTATTTTTCATCATTACAAGTCCAAAGAAGAGATTCTTTTGGCCATGATGAAAGAGGTGGTGATTTACAACACACACTTGATGCGACGGCGGGTTAACGAGGCCAAGACGACAGAAAGTGCGTTGCATGCGTTAATTAAGTGTGAGATTGACGCTATAAATGGTCTTACCGGCGATGCAATGTCGGTGCTGGTGTACGAGTGGCGCAGTTTATCGGAAGACCACCAAGCTTATATTCTCAATTTACGCAGTGAGTATGAGCAGCTTTGGATGGATATATTGAATCGGGCCAAAAGTGAGGGCAAGGTTGTTGGAGATACCTTCGTTTTGAGGCGCCTGCTCACCGGAGCCATAAGTTGGACCACCACTTGGTATGACAAAAAGGGTAAGATGACTCTGGATGAGCTAGCTCAAGAGACTTTGCATCTCGCGATTAAATAGAACTTTGATGACACCTTGTCCTTAGGCAGCGATATGAGCGATTCAAATAAAAGTAAAACGAATTTGAGTAGGGATGAAGCGAATCAGCACGCCGACGCTTCGGCAGCAGAAAAGCGGGATGTCGGCTTGGAAGAGTCGATGAGTTTATGGGAAACAACGCAAAGCGTGCTGTATGCCATGCTCGGTGTGCAGAAGTCGAAGAATGCCAAGCGCGATTTTACAAAGGGTAAGGCAAGCCATTTCATTATCATCGGTATCGCGTTTGGCATTTTGTTTGTGCTTGTCGTCGCCATGTGTGTGAGTGTAATCCTCAGCTTGGCAACAAGTTAGTTTTAAGCTGCGCAGTTGTAGCTTTGTATTTCCGGAGCTTTGTGTTTTCTGCGCACTCCAATAAGCCCCAATAGTCCCGCAACGAGCAGAGCGAAGCTTGACGCCTCGCTAACTTCAAAAGGATCCAGCTGATCTTTTGTTGTTTTAAGGTCTCCGCGAATGTGGACGTTGTCTATGTAAACGGCCTCACTCGAACTATTTACGTCCAGCCAAAAACCTACCCAACCCAAGTAGTGATCCTGAAGCCGAAGGGATTTGGAATATGTTCCTGCGCTTCCCAGGCCGGTCGAGAACAACGCCTGTTTCTGCGTTTCGGGGTTTTCATCGATTGATAGGGTCAGGCTGTCGCTCGACTCCGTGCTGCTCAGTACGCGCCAAGAAAAAGACAACGAGATGTCTGTGAAGGCGCTTGCATCGATAAAGAGCGAAACGTGCGTAGAGCTGGGATTCAAATAATCTCGCAGCCGAAGTTGTTGGTTATAAATAGCAATATCGTTCTCATCCGATTCGACGCTTATCCAGTTCGCTCCGGGGTCATTCGAATTACTTCGGGAAAAATCATCTTGGAAAATGACGGAGGCAATAATTTGGTTGCTGCCGAGCCCAAGCGTGAGCGCGATCAAAAAGAATTGGAGGTTTTTCTGCAATGCGATAGCGCAGCGTCTGACGCTACGAGAATCAGTTATGGTCTTCATATTCGTTCCTTGAATAGAGAAATGTATTGGCTTCCTTGCCGAGTAGAAGTCTACCAAGTAGGTGTTATGGCTTACAAGGTGCGTCGCTTTTGCATCTCCTTGTGAGTCGCGCGGTAATGAATGGGCAAACAGCAACGCGATTGGTAAAGATAATGCCTCTTGTAATCGTGCTGATCTGGACTTTTAGCGTAGTTACCCGGTTGGGTTGACGAAAATTTACTAATTTGTCGCAATTCGTAGCGCTAGATAACGGTGGGAAAGGATTAGGCTGCTACAATTGTTAGGTACGCTTCATCGATCCGCGATCGGTAAAACGTGCGTACGTATTAAAGAATCTAGTCGATCTAGCCGAGAGCATCTTGAAATTATTCAATGCATCACCTGCATATCGTTCCACTTGCCAAACAGGGAAGGCGATGAATCGCCTGGTTAGTTTGGCTTGTGCGTTGCTCCTTACTGCGTGTGGCGGTGGCAGTGGCGGTGCGAGCGATGATGCTGCGTCATTGGCTCAAGCAGCGGATGATACCCAGTTGATTGGAACGCGTGTTTCTCTGTCTGGTGAGTTGTTCGTCGATGACTTCTCTGAGCAGGATGCGGATACTCAAATTACCGGCGTCGCGACGATAGCGCCGCTTAATAACGAGGTGTCTTCTGCTCAGCGTTTAAACAATCCTACTAGCCTGGGCGGCTATGTGAGTGCTCGTTCAGGAAACTATCGAAACGGCGAAGTCTTCGCTGAGGATACGAGTGATTTTTATTCCTTACCGATGCTCGAGGGACAATCACTTTTTGTCACATTGCAGTCGGCGGAAAGTCTTGAAAATGCACAGTTAGATGTGTTTTTTCGCGTGTATAGATCATCGAATACCAATGTCGCTATTTTTGATCGTAATGTCAGTCAGCCGAGAAAGCTTGAGTTTGTCGCAGACCAAGACGATGAGTATTTAGTCCAGCTCTATGCCGGATCGTTTGGAAATACACCGGTGTTGTATCAACTAAAAACCTCGAGAACGCTCGCGAGTGGATCTGCGTTGGCGAAGGGCAGTTATGCCGAATTAGCGTCGGATCGTATTGCTTATGTGAATCATCGGGGTCAGCTTGTTCGAACAAATTCCCAGAGTGATGAAGATCTTGCAAAACTGAGCGCCCTGCGTGAAGCACACCAGCGCGAACAGAAAAAAGGCGAAAGGGCGGAGCCCGATTACCGCGCTAGTATTACGTCTACTCGTGTGGCGAATGCTGTGAACGATACGTTAGGCGCGTTGCAGTGGAATGTCGATCAGATTAAGGCGCCAGACGCTTGGGCAGCCTCGACAGGGGCCGGCGTGAGAGTTGCCGTAATTGACACGGGGGTGTCGTCGACGCATGAAGATTTGCTTGGCAATGTACTATTCAACGAGGGGTATGATTTTGTTTCAAACTCTCTGAATGGCGATGGTGACGGTCGCG
>NZ_LWFT01000586.1:0-7117 GCF_001635105.1 Oleiphilus sp. HI0079 | reverse complement strand
CAGCAAACGCGCCACACCTTCATCTGCCTCATAAGGCTCTTTGCATTGTTCACACAAAACACGAACAAGGCGCTGAGCAATAATTCCAACGAGACTACTACTAATCAGGAACGGTTCGACCCCCATGTCCATCAACCGAGTAATCGAGCCAACGGCCGTATTTGTGTGTAACGTTGATAAAACGAGGTGGCCCGTCAAACTCGCCTGCACTGCAATTTCTGCCGTCTCTAGATCACGGATTTCACCAATCATCACGACATCTGGATCTTGCCGCAATATAGCGCGAAGACCTCTCGCGAAGGTCATATCAACCTTTGTATTGACTTGTGTTTGCCCAATGCCTGGAAGGTTGTACTCAATAGGATCTTCAACGGTAAGGATATTGCGAGAGCGGTCGTTTATCTCAGAAAGCCCCGCATAGAGCGTAGTGGTTTTACCAGACCCTGTCGGACCCGTGACAAGCATAATGCCATGCGGTTGGGCGAGTATGCTCTTTAGCGCATTCAAATCTCGATCAGTCATACCCAAATGATCCAGCCGCAGCCGTCCCGCATTTTTGTCGAGCAGCCTAAGTACGATGCGCTCTCCATTTGCCGAAGGCATTGTCGAAACACGAATATCCACCTCACGACCACCAACGCGCAGTGAAATACGACCATCTTGGGGGATTCGTTTTTCGGCAATATCTAGCTTAGACATTACTTTGATACGCGAAACAAGTAATGGCGCCAAGGCACGTTTTGGCTTGACAATTTCACGCAGAATCCCATCGATGCGAAACCGCACGATGAGCTGCTTTTCGAAGGTTTCAATGTGAACATCCGATGCTGCAGTTTTTACCGCCTCAGTCAAAATCGCGTTAATGAGGCGAATAATGGGCGCATCGTCTTCCTGCTCGAGCAAATCTTCTGTCTCGGGCACAGAGTTAGCAAGACTGGTAAGATCCATGTCGTCGCCCAAGCCTTCAACCATCTGCATCGCTTCGGCAGAGTCATTCTGATAGGCAATATTCAGGTATTCATCAAACTCCTGCTCACTCGCCAACTCAAAATCAAGGCGACCGCGTGTAATTCGATTCAACTCCGCAAACGCTAAACTGGTCAGGCCAGGCCGATATACAATTTTTTGCGACTCACCATCCTGAACGATCACCGCGCCCTGCTTCTTTGCGAAAGAGAACGGCAAGCGGTCAAACAGAGCCAATTCAGTAGCAACGGGATCACTCTCGATACTTTGTAGGTTTGCTTGTTCAGGCGTTTCGTGTAACTCAGACACTCGGTGCTCTCTCACTATGTCAGGGACAGATTAATCGTACTATTTTTATTGTTTATCTAGGGTCGCACATTCTATGTGCATTCAATATGAAATCGTTCTGCTAATACATTAAATCATTGTAAGCGCATGTTAAACACGCCTATTGGCAGGAAACATTACCCTGTTCGCGTTTTGTGAGCCTATGCTTAATAGCAAAATTCATTTTTTGGACTAAATTTACGGCCAAGCTAGTCGATAACACAACTAACTAGAATTGAGACCGAACAACACAAATATGTGGCGCGAGACCTTGCTGGCATAGCGCGCTACCTGAGGAGATTACTTGNACGCTTTCATGTCCCCCGCGATTGCATTGATGAATCGCCTTAGCTACAACCAAAAGTTTGCGCTGATTAGTATACTTTGGCTCCTTCCGATCGTTTTTCTCGGTTGGGTGCTCTACAGCCAGCTTCAGAAAGAAATCAATGCCTCACAAACTGAACTAACCGGCAGTGAAACATATTTTGGCCTAATTAGCTTAGAGCACGAGTTCCAACGTCAAATTGACTTTGAATCACTCAACAGACAGCGCCAAAACCCCGCATTCGCAGACGCGATCAGTCGCAGTAAGTCCAATAACTCTCAAGCAATTACCGATCTAAAAGCTGCGAACAGTGGATTATTTGAAGAACAGCTCAGTGAGATTGACAACAATATCAGTCAAATTAGCAGCACCTCGCAAGCAATGGATATTTCAAGCCAACGAGGTTCTTATAGAAAGCTTGAAAGCTCGTTTACTCGACAGATCACCAAAGTTGCACAGTTAAGCAATCTTGCCCTCGACGCGGACCCATACGTTCAGCGCCGCTTTCAGCTCATCAACACACTCAACGACACGCTCTCTAGCACATTCGCCAATGTACGTACCTATGGCGTCTATTCGCTTTACGACGGCAACCTGAGCTACTTAGCTAGCGACGAACTCAACCGGCAATACGAAGCACTTCTGCTGACGGACGACAGACTGAGAAGCATTGTTGAAGAGGATAGCGAAGGCTTATCGCCTCAACTTCTCTCTGCATTACAGAATTTGCGGGATAAAGTGAACCAGCTTATTGCTACCATTGATGATGATCTGATGAATGCCGTCCGACTATCGCTTGACTGGAAATTATTTAGCAACGAGGTGGACGAGCTTTACGTTTCCCTTCAGTCACTCAATGACGTAGCGAAGGCAGAACTTCAACACGTACTTGAAGAACGCCTTGCTGAGCAAACCGGGTATTTAGGGTTCCTTTTCGGTGCGATCTTCATCATATTGCTTATCATTGCCTACCTTTATACGGGCTTTTCACTCTCCGTGAAAAAAGCCATCGCATCCTTTTCGGTCGCGGCGCGCAAAGTTGCCTCTGGCGACCTTACTGTAAAAATGGAAAAACAATCTTCCGATGAATTGGGTGCTTTAACGTTCTCATTCAACGATATGACCATGCAGGTTAAACAGCTGATCGAAACCGCGCGCTTTATGATCAAGGGCTTATCTGCTGATGCGCATACATTAAACCAGCTCGCGACCACAACCAGAGATACATTCCATAAACAACGCGATGAAACCGATGAGATTTCAAATGCTATGTCTCAAATGGTGGCCGCAGTAGGCGAAGTCGCACAGAATACCTCCCAAACCTCCGATGCGGCTCATCAAGCAGAAGGACGGGCTCAAGTAGGACGTACGATCGTCGGCGAAACAGTAGAATCTATCCATCGACTTGCAAACGAGATCAAAACCTCCGTCGGCCATATTGATCAGGTGTCTGAAGATAGCAGAGAAATCACGAATGCCTTGGTAGAGATAAAAGCGATCGCAGAACAAACTAACCTTCTCGCATTAAACGCAGCAATTGAAGCTGCCCGCGCCGGCGAGCAGGGCCGAGGTTTCGCGGTTGTTGCTGACGAAGTAAGAACCCTTTCGCAACGCACCCAAAAATCAACCGAAGACATCGACAAGATGGTTGATAAATTGCACAAGGGCGTCGCGTTAGCCGTTGACTCCATGAACAAGAGCCATAGTTCAACGGAGGAGACTGTTTCCCACAGCTCAGAGGTTAGCCAGGCACTTGAGCAGATCGTGGATAGTGTTTCGAGCATCGTAGATATGAGTCAGCAAATTGCGGGCGCAGCAGAAGAGCAAGCCATGATGACTGAAAACATTCAGAAAAGTGCCAGTGAGATTTCTGACCTTGGCGGTCAATCTCAAGCCCATGCCGATGACGCATTTAAAGCAAGTGAGCAACTTATAAACAGCACGGACAACCTCGAAACGCTGATTAACAACTTCAAAATCTAACAGCACATTAAGCACCAAGCCAAACATGTTGTGATACATTGAACAGCATGTTTGGCTTAGCTAGCGTACGCTAGCATTTTGTTTTGGGGTAATTCTGGATGTTACACAAGCGACTACCTTTGCTGATTGCGCTTGTTATTATTCTCGCAAGCATCGGCTTGAGTGCCTTTCAGCTCTATCCGCTTTATCTTGAATATTCTGGCGCCACAGCCACCTCGAAAAATCTCGGTCAGTCGATATCAACGACAGACTCTCTCCCATCTGCCAATGCACAACAGAACAAGCCAACCAACCGTAATATCGCCGACTACTCGATGTTTGGCAGTTTCAACGCTTCACAGGCGGTTGAGCAGGACGTCCAAGAGCTCCCAAAAACAAATCTACGTCTGACACTAACCGGAGTCTCTGCGTCCGAAAGCCAAAAACACGCCACCGCATTGATTGAGGGCCCCGACCGTTCTACAGAGAGCTATCGAGTGGGCGACACTCTGCCGGGAAATGCAGAACTTCACTCGGTTCGCAAAGATCGTGTAATTCTAAGCCGCTCAGGGAAGCTAGAGACCTTGTTTTTTACCGAAGGCGACAGCTCAACCCGACTACTTTCTTCGGTCACCAACCCAAGCGCTGCCAACACTGCGCCCTCCGCAAACACCAACTACCAAACGCTCGGGCAAAACCAAGCTCCCCGCATCAGCATTCCTGAGAACGCACCAAAAATTTCCAGCGAACAAAAACAAAGCATCCGAGACAAGCTGAGTGCTCTCAGATCGAGGCTTCGTAAGCAGTGACAGTGAGTCTTAGGCTAGCCAAGCACGCTAAGGTCTTAGTCAATCTGTCGCCCGGCACTATCGCTCCATCAAGGCTCGCTGTTTTATTTGTGACGATTTTTCTTGCTGTTTTTAACACTCAAGCCGTCGAGTTTAAGAGCAAACTACTCGAAATCGTAGAACGTCGCTTCGGGGATGACGCCGTCGACCGGTTGGTAAATTGGCAATTGCTGGCTTTAGATCTCAAGAAGAACTACAACGAACAATTTGAACTGGACCATCTCAAGCAGGTCAATGACTTCTTTAATCAAGCGCGGTTTGCAAGCGACGAAGAGCTTTGGGACGCAAAAGACTATTGGGCGACGCCGGTAGAATTACTCGCAAAGAACGCAGGTGATTGCGAAGACTATGCGATCGCAAAATTTTACACCCTCGTTTATGCAGGCTTTGATGAGGATAAATTGCAGATATCTTATGTCAAAGCCCTTGAGCTTAATCAAGCACACATGGTTCTCGCCTATTATTCGACACCTGACGCAGAACCATTGATTCTCGACAATATTGAGCCCGACATCCTGCCAGCGAGCCAACGCCCGGATCTCGAGCCAGTCTATAGCTTTAACGGGCTCGGGCTGTGGCTTAACCGCTTTGAGCGAGAGTCTGCAAAGCGCATTGGTAACGCAGGAATAATGGAGCAGTGGAACGATATGCTTCGTCGTCAAGGAATCATGCTGCTTGAACGTGAAGCCAAACAGAACAAAGCAAGTAAAGACAATCAAAATTGACCGCTAGCTATTGACGTTGACGTTAACGTCAATCCATACTGCGCTGAGTATTATTCATAGTCTTCTGCGCGCAAAAAAAATGGAACGAAAGACCTACAACATCTCGGAGTTATCTAGCGAGTTCGATATCACAACCCGCACAATGCGGTTTTATGAATCGGAAGGCCTCCTACACCCAACCCGCAATGGGCAAAACCGCATTTATGATGATTCAGATCGAGTCCGTTTAAAACTGATACTTCGTGGTAAGCGCCTTGGGCTCTCTCTCGCCGAGTCGAAAGAATTGATCAATATGTATTCGCCCGACGGCAATAATGAAGACCAGCTTCAAAGCCTGCTGTACAAAATTCGAGAGCGGCGAGAAGCGCTTGCGCAACAGCTGATCGACATACGCGCGATGGAAAATGAATTAATGGGCGCTGAAGAGCGCTGCCTTGAAGCGCTAAAAGCGCTCCAAACCAAACAATAAAGATAATTGATTACAGAACCCCGGAGTCATTCATGAGCATCGCCTCAATGCAAAACCTGAACTTTAACCTCGGCGAGACCGTCGACATCCTTAGAGACCAAGTAGCCTCTTTCGTTACTTCCGAGATCAAGCCGCTCGCTGCCAAAACAGACAGCGACAACGAATTTCCAAACGAATTATGGAGAAAGCTAGGCGATATTGGTGTGCTTGGGATGACAATCTCCGAAGAGTATGGCGGCTCTGGCTTGGGTTACCTCGCACATACCATTGCGATGGAAGAGATCAGTCGAGGCAGTGCGTCAATTGGCCTAAGCTATGGTGCACACTCAAACCTTTGCGTTAACCAGATCTATCGCAACGGCAACGACGAACAGAAACAAAAATATCTTCCTAAGCTTTGCTCTGGCGAGCACATTGGCGCTCTGGCAATGAGTGAACCGAACGCCGGAAGCGATGTGGTCAGTATGAAGTTACGAGCTGAACTCAAAGGCGATCATTATGTGTTGAACGGCACAAAAATGTGGATCACTAACGGGCCTGACGCCCATACTTACGTAATCTATGCCAAGACCGATGCAGACAAAAAAGCGCATGGTATTACTGCATTTATCGTCGAGCGTGACTGGAAGGGCTTCTCACGCTCACCTAAACTAGACAAGCTTGGTATGCGGGGTTCAAACACCTGTGAGCTCGTATTCGACAATGTCGAGGTCCCCATTGAGAATGTTCTGGGTCACGAGAACAAAGGTGTTCAGGTGCTCATGAGCGGTTTGGATTACGAGCGAATCGTTCTGAGCGGTGGGCCAACGGGCATTATGCAAGCCTGCATGGACAACGTTGTACCCTATATCCACGAACGTACGCAGTTTGGTCAGCCAATTGGTGAATTCCAACTTATCCAAGGTAAAGTGGCCGACATGTATACAACTATGAACGCGTGCAAAGCTTACCTATATGCCGTTGCCCAGTCAGCTGATCGCGGCGAAGCGACTCGAAAAGACGCCGCAGGCGTGATCCTTTATTGTGCTGAGAAGGCAACACAAATGGCCTTGGATGCGATACAGATTCTTGGTGGTAACGGCTATATCAATGACTATGAAACGGGGCGATTGCTTCGTGACGCCAAGCTTTATGAAATTGGTGCGGGCACCTCTGAAATTCGGCGAATGCTCATTGGTCGCGAACTATTTATGGAAACGCGCTAAGTCATAATTCGTTGAAAGGATAAATCATGCCAGTTCTTCACTCTCAGATATCCGTCAACTCACCCGAATTTGAGTTGCGCGCTTCATCGATGAATGCGTTAGTCGACGATCTTCGCCAGAAGCTGACCAACAACGCGACTTACAGTAGCCAAAAGCTCATCGACCGCCATCGCGCAAAAGGCAAGCTGCTCCCAAGAGAGCGGCTTGCCCACCTACTCGATCCCGGGACACCTTTTTTAGAATTGTCGGCACTTGCCGCTCACGAGGTCTACGAAGAAAGCGTCCCAGGT
>NZ_LWFT01000585.1:0-4321 GCF_001635105.1 Oleiphilus sp. HI0079 | reverse complement strand
CATACGCCTCTTACAATAATTATCCGACCGGCGCTGATTTTGTAATCGCATTGCCGTCTACTCGCGCAGCCGTGATGGGGCCAGCAGGCGTGGAGTTCGTCTACAAAAATGAGCTACGAGCGATACGTGGTGCGGTAAAAGCAGGAGAAGAAAGCGCCGCTTGGGGTAAAGAGCAAGAAGCTTTGTTGGCAAAGCGCTACGAAGAAGAGTTGATGAACCCCAACGAGGCACTGAGTTTGGGTTCGATTTCGCAGATTGTCATGCCAAAAGATTTGCGAAAGGTTCTCTGCGAGAACATGAATTTTCATCTAAGTCACTACACGGCTGAGCCGATGCAATCCGTTCAGCGAGAATTTTTCTAAACGACGGTCTGTTTGAACTTCAGAGAGATAGAACAAGATTATGAGTAAGAATCATTATTTAAATAACGACCTGATCCACAGTGACCGTCAACTTCACAACGCGCCATCCAGCTGGGTACGCAGCTTTGACTGTCGAGACATTCACCCACTGATTATCTGTCGCGGCCCGATTCGAAAAGAAGCCATGGATGTATTCACGGAAATGGGCATCGAATACTACGGCATTTTGCTCTCCGAAAAAGATAGCGTGGTTTATCAAAATGCACTTGCACCAGAGCTACGACAAATGCCTGACCCGAGTCGGGTGCATCGCGTACCAGATTACACTGGAGCGGACAAAGCTGAGCGTGAACAGCGTATTCAGCAAATTATTCAGATCGCCAAAACCAACAATTACAATGCTATATTTGCTGGTTATGGTTTTATGGCCGAAGACGAAACCATGGTCGCCGCGATGGAAAGCGCGGGGCTGACCTTCATTGGCCCATGCTCAAAGACAGTCCACGATGCCGGCTTGAAAGACGAAGCAAAACGCACTGCACTGAATGTTGGCGTAAGCGTCACACCAGGCGTGGACAATGCAACCGCGCTTGCCTTGCTCAAGAAACACAAAGATGAAGCCCAGCTGCTTGCGCTGGCAGAGGCCGAAAGCCTTCCGCTTGACCGGGAAGTCTTCGATGCGGCAGAGACATTGGAGGACAAAGCCGACATTGTCCTTGCTGCGGGCTATAAGAAAGGTGTGGATCTCTACACCGTGGCAGAGCTTCAAGAGAGTATTGCTGAACAAGTCGTCGAGATTGGCAAAAAGCACCCTGAAAACCGCATTCGTCTGAAAGCAATTGGCGGGGGTGGCGGGAAAGGCCAGCGTATTTTACCGAGCCCAGCATCACTCAAAGGCAGCGCGGACAAACGCCTAAAAGAAGTAGCCGATCTTGCACCAAGCTTGGTACTGGAAATTCTAAACGAAGTAAAAACCACCGGCGTAGGCGATAACAAAAACGTGTTGGTCGAGCTGAATATCGAGACGACACGCCACCAAGAAATTCAGGTAATCGGCAATGGCGAGTGGACTCTGGCTCTGGGCGGCCGCGACTGCTCATTACAGATGCACGAGCAAAAGCTTTTGGAAGTCTCGGTTACGGCTGAGGATTTGCAAAACGCACTTGCCCATGCGGTAAAAGCCGGCCGTGATGCAGAAGTAAAAGTATTGAGCCAGGACATTAAAACGCTGGAGGCGATGGAACAAGAAGCGGAGCGCTTCGGCGAGGCCGTCGGCCTAGACAACGTCTCAACATTTGAATGCATCGTTGATCGCGACAAGCACTTCTTCATGGAAATGAACACACGCATTCAAGTTGAGCACCGCGTAACCGAGCTCTGCTACAGTTTGCGCTTCGCCAACCCAGAGAACGACAATGAACACTTTGTTGTCACGTCACTAGTGGAAGCCATGGTTCTTCTTGCAGCACACGGCAAACGACTACCAAAGCCGACTAGAGTTCCTCGTTTTAATGCCTCTGTTGAGGCGCGCTTAAACGCGACAAATGACGCGCTTGCACCGCATGCTGGCGGAGTGATTAAACACTGGTCTAATCCTCTTGAAGGCGAGATTCGAGATGATCAGGGCATCAGTTTGCATAACCCTGATACAGACGTATTCATGACCTATCATCTAGCCGGCGCCTACGATAGCAACGTTGCACTGTTGCTCACGGTCGGCAACAGCCGAATGGAAAGCTATCAGCGGCTGTCTGAAATTTTGCGTGTCACCAAACTTGAAGGCAAAGACCTCTCTACTAACCTTGAATTTCACTACGGTTTGGTCAACTGGTTCATCGGCAATAATATTAATGCCCGACCCACCACGCGATTTATCGTGCCTTATCTAACAGCGGTGGGCCAATTAAAGCAGGTCGCAAACGACCTTGATGTAGATCAGGTCTATCAGGCTGTCGTTGCCAAGGAAATTGCAGCGCAACCAGCATTGAAAGACGAGATCACCGCAACAGCAGAGCTAAAAGCGCTCTTGCTTACTCGCCCAGTGAAACAGCTATTTAACAACCCTCATGTCCTGTCAGGCTGGCTGAGCACACACAAAACAAGCTTTGAACAAAGCAGCAAAGGACAGCTTTCCTGGAAGCGTAACCCTGTTCACGTGCTCTCAGAAACCTATCATTATCTCAATATGAACTACACGCCAGAAAATCCGGCGGCAGATATGATCTGGGATCACGATAACGATGTGCTCCAAGATGCGATCGCGTTTTACGAGCAACTTGAACTCACCATTGGCACCAGCAACTTTATCGAAATCGAAAAAGCCCTATCCGCTGCGCGCTCGCCAAAAGGTGTAAGCAAGGAGCAGTGGCCAGCCATAAAGGCAGCACACAAGGGCTATCAACTCGGTAACGAAGTACTACTTTTGTTAGCGCATGTTGCTTACAGCACCGAGTTTTATAACCTGAGTGTCAACGAAGACCTCACCATCCATATTCCCGACACGCTGGCGGACTCAGAGTTACAAAAAGCGATGGCCAAAGTACTGGTACCGCCGCCACAAGCTAAAAGCGATGAGATTCTCGCGCCTTCGGGCGGAATGTATTACTCACGCGAAGCGCCCGACATGGACACGTTCATTAAAGAGGGGGATCACTTTGAGGCGGGCGAACCGCTCTTCATTGTTGAAGTCATGAAGATGTTCAACAAGGTCAATGCACCGTTTTCTGGTGTGATCGAAAAATGCTTGATTGAGAACGATGGAGAGATCATCAAAAAAGGACAACCGATCTTTAAGATTGTTCCGGATGAAAAAATTGAAACCTTAAGCGATGAGCAGATAGCCAAAATTAAAACACAGGCCTGTTCAGTATTTATTGATCGCATTTAAATTAATTGCTCTTGGATAAAAGCTGGAAACAAAGATGATTACAGGACTAGACCATATCGCAATCGCTGTTCCGGATCTGGAAAAAGCCATACAGCGCTTTGCAGAAGATTTCGGATTAACATTCAAAGGTAAAGAAGATGTGGAAGACGCCTTAACAAGTACCGCGTTTTTTCCTGTCGACAAGCCGAGCATTGAGCTCATTCACCCGCTTCGCGGACAAGGCCCTGTTCAGAAGTACCTCGAGAAAAAAGGCGGCGGGATGCACCACCTGTGTTTTCGTAGCGATGATATCGAAGCCGACGTTGAACGATTGAAAGCCAAGGGCTATCAATTCTTAACAGAAGCCCCCACCATAGGTGCGCATAATTGCCGTGTGATCTTCATCCATCCTAAAAGTTGTGATGGCGTCTTAGTTGAGCTGAATCAACCTCAATAGTTATTCGATCCATGACAATACAGATTCACCCTAAGTCATATCGATGCAACTCAGGGTCAAACAACACACTCATCAATATAAAAGCGAACTAGCAGAGTTCATATATGACTGACAAAAAACGCGAAGACCTAACCGCCTGGGAGGCATTAGCCACCAAACAGATGAAGGGCATGACGCCGGAAGAGATGACATGGAACTCGCCGGAAGGTGTTCCGATCAAAGTACTTTACACTGCTGACGACACGAAAGACCTGCAACACACCGACACTCTCCCGGGAATGGCCCCCTATGTTCGAGGGCCGATGGCAACCATGTATGCAGGCCGACCTTGGACGATACGCCAATATGCGGGTTTTTCTACCGCAGAAGAGTCAAATGCCTTCTACCGTAAAAACCTCGCTGCGGGCGCACAGGGCGTTTCTGTCGCATTCGATTTAGCCACTCACCGCGGCTACGATTCGGATCATCCGCGCGTCACCGGAGATGTGGGTAAAGCCGGTGTCGCCATCGATTCAGTCGAAGATATGAAAATCTTGTTCGATGACATTCCGCTAGACAAAGTCTCCGTATCGATGACCATGAACGGTGCAGTGCTTCCCGTCATGGCAAATTACATCGTGGCTGCGGAGGAACAAG
>NZ_LWFT01000584.1:0-27080 GCF_001635105.1 Oleiphilus sp. HI0079 | reverse complement strand
GAACCAGATGGGAGCAGACTCTTTTGCGGCAATGAGTAGCGAGCAAAAGGCGATCTCGTCCGGGGAATCCTACTCCTATGTTCGATGCATTGCTGATGCGATTCTTCTAGCAGATAGTCGAGATCCAAAAGCGTGGGAAGTGAAGGTTTTTGACGATGCCTCGCCAAATGCATTTGCGTTGCCCGGCAAGAAAATTGGTGTGCATACAGGAATGATAAAACTTGCTCAGAATCCATCACAACTTGCAGCAGTGATGGGGCATGAGGTCGGTCATGTTGATGCACGGCACGGTGCGGAGCGTGTCTCGCTCTCTATGACAAGCCAGTTGGCACAGCAGGCCACTACGGTGCTTCTTGATGGCCATGAATATGAATCTACCGCGCTCGCCGCCCTCGGCTTGGGAGCACAGTATGGTGTGCTCCTGCCATATAGTCGCACCCATGAGAGTGAGGCGGACACGATTGGTCTCTATTTAATGGCAAAAGCAGGCTTCGATCCGTCGCAGGCCGTCGAGTTATGGAAAGAAATGAAGAAAGCGTCGGGTGGGAATGCACCACCGGAATTTATGTCTACGCACCCGTCTAACGAGACTCGAATTCAAGAGTTAACACAAGAGCTGCCACAGGCGAACTCTGTGTATCAGGCGGCGCTTGAAAAGGGCGTCTTACCCAATTGCCGTCGTCCTTAAAGGTGTCTTGAGCACCCTTACGCGAAACTTATTCATTTTGGTGACATACCAACAGCTAAGTACGCGCTGATTAAACGCGGCTGCGAACTGACGGCACCCACAGCTGGTCTGACTTAACATGTCCGCACTCGATTCGTTGAGGCAATCGTTAACGGCGAAAGCAAGGGCATCATGCTCGTCAAACGAGCCCTAATTAAACGCGCTTTTTTTGTTTCTAGGTCGTTCAAGAGCATGTAAAAAGCGATCCACTGCGCTCAGGCCATTCATTTAGGTCACAAGAACTTACAAAAAATTGAACGGTTTTCTTTGGTCTTAGGTAATCTTATCGACTAAGAAGAGGAGTACTTACCTGGAGACTTCGGTTTAAAGAGGTGACCGCTATGCAAGTACGTTCTTTGTTTCGCATTTTGTGTTTGTCTTTCATTTTTACGTCTTCTAACGTCGCAGCAGGCTCTTTAGACGGCTATCTATTTGATACACGACCAATCTTATTGTTCACAAGTTCCTCAACACATCCTAAATTTCTCCAGCAGCTTTCGGCATTTGCACAGTTCGAATGCGAATTTTATAAGCGTGACATTGAGGTTTTGACGGTCGTTGGCAATGGTAATGGAAATGCGGTGATCGATGGCGACATGCTCACCAACGAAGATGTGTCGTTCTTGAGAGATGAGCTGGAGGTTGGAGCGTACTCCGAGCTGCTGGTGTTAGTAGGTAAAGACGGCAGGGTGAAGCTGAGAGCGCACATGCCATTGAATGCGAACGATTTGTTGCGGCTTGTTGACGCGATGCCGATGCGACGCATTGAGAAGGCGACGCGTCCAAACATGAGTTGCAGCGCGGCTTAGGTCTAGTAACGTGCCTTAAGCTTAGGGCTGACTAACCACGCGACTGATGAGTTCAGACTGCGGCTCAAGCAACATGCGGCTGAATCGCATGGACGCAGATCACAACATGGCTTACAACAACGGTTCGATTTATCTTTCGTCGCAGTTCCAAATAATTCGCTGGAAAACGCAACTCTGAGATTTTCTCGATCGACGGTAAAGCAAGGTATGCAGCAGTAAGCATCACGAAACCGACAAGTGAGCCAGCCAAGTACGTTAGTACAGCGACGCATAGTACAAATAGAAAGCTACCAATGGCGAGCAGGAAGCTCTTTGGACGATCATCCTCCGAACTAGGGGTCATCAAACGTCCACCCCAAATTATTCCCGTCATGAAACTAAAGATCATTATGCTATAAGCAAGAAAGCCAATTTGCACATGCAGCAAATATTGCTCTGGTACGAGCCATGCGAGTAGAGACAGAATGACAAACGGAGCGGCCCCCCATGTCATTGTCGCGTTTAATGCAGAAGAAACGGTTTGCATGGTCTGCGAGTCCTATTCAGTTTAGAGTAAAGAATACGGCGTGAGATCGTCTTGAGATCTCTTAAAGAAAGTCCGTCAACAAAATGCCTACACTGTAACGTTGCATGCGATAGTTGTAGTCAATCAAGCTCTCTCCATATCCATCAAAATATTGGACAAGGCCACGTAGACGACCATGAAGTGGAAAGCTGTAAGATAGCTCGAAAGCGCCTTTGTGCGTTTTCGTATTGCTCCGAATAAGTGTACCAATTTGATAGTCTGATCGCTCGTACGCCGCTTTCAGCTCAAAATGGCCGTAATAGTCTTCGATATCCGGGTTGTCGTCGCCTTTTGCAGGAGGCGGCGTTGAGGGATCGCCATCATCCACCTTTTCATCTTCCGGTATTCTGTACCAGGGCTGTATATAAATGGCCCAGTTCGGTCGAATGAAGCCAAGTCCAACATAGGCTCGATTCCAGCTACGGCTAAGTAGCTGACTACGCCCGTTGCTCTCGTGCTCAAAACCGGTTCGGAAGAAGAACGCACCATTCAGATCGGGGAGGTTGATGGGCGTTTGATAGAAAATCTCTGGTCGGTAATTGGTTTCACGAAACGGTGCAGATATCTCGCTATTGTATGCCTGCCAAAATGACTTCATTGTAAAGCCGAAGTAAACACCGTCTTCAGGATGCAGCATACTGGTCTCGAGAAGGGGGACCTTAAAGCTTATCTGGAGTTTTATTTCGGTATTTTCAAAGGGATTTTCTTCCAAATAGTCTGTACCTGACGACCAAGGCTCGTTATTTGGTTTTTCTTGATAGCTAAACGGTAAAATGTAGTTTGAGCGGTGAGGGGTGATAACATACTCTAAGTATTCGGTGTTTCGCTCTTGAGTAAAACGCAGCGGAAGCTCGTCGTACACAGGCGCGGTTGCCTCTTGAACGGGAACAGGGCTTTCGGCTCTTTGTTCTAATTCGGTGGCGCTTTCTTCAGCGGTCGCTGTTGCGCTCCAAATCGTTAAAAACAGTACCGTTAAGCATCGTCCTAGCCGCATTTCTGAAACTCCCAAACGTTCGTTCTAATACTTTGTTCTTTAGCGCTTAAGGTTAGAGGACCTTTCTGCAATTGCGCCTTTGCCTACGCCCTCATAGGCTTTGACGAGGTAATGATTATTTGGTTTCTTCTCGGCGCATTTATTTGCTATGTGCGCGGCAATCAGTTCTACGGTAGAGTCAGTATCAATTATATAGACACGTTTAGTGGGCAGCGTTAGCTTGAATCGCCCTTGCTGAGCTGTATACGCGAAGGTTGTGTGGGGTTTGCCATCAATGTCAGTCTCGTTTTGAATATCGTCCGCAGTACCTAGATAAATATTTCGGAAACAAGCAGACCAATAATCTTCAAGATCGGAGCAGCGCTGGTGGTTCTCGTAGATTTCGATCCTTGAACGATGTCCGTGAACGATACGCTGACAATTGCCTAAATGCTTTTTTAACCCATGGCTGTAGTGATAATAAGCGCCATCGATTTGCTCTTCATAAAGGTGTAGTGATACCCGGGTTACGTTCTCTGGCAAAGCGGGTTTGATAACTGATTCTAGGTACTTGGCAACCGTCTTCGGATTGATTGTTTTCGCTTCAAGCAATACAACCGCATCGCGCGGTGATTCATGCTCGAAGTGGCCAAATTGCGAATCCCACGCAAGACGAACTTTCCGTTGCGTTTTTTCTACATGCAAATTTTTAAGATGTACCGAAAGCGCAAAACGGTGGTCGAGCTCTTGGTCGATGATTTCCTTAATTTGTTTCTTAACGTGTCCGAA
This sequence comes from Oleiphilus sp. HI0079, assembly GCF_001635105.1. NCBI lineage: Bacteria > Pseudomonadati > Pseudomonadota > Gammaproteobacteria > Oceanospirillales > Oleiphilaceae > Oleiphilus > Oleiphilus sp. HI0079. The sequence continues at coordinate 23,217 of NZ_LWFT01000584.1, read as the reverse complement.
ATCGAACACCATGCCTTGTTCATCAAGCTCGCCTTCAAGCTCAATGTCGACAATCCAGCTTTCTCCAAGTATGCCGCGCGAAGCATCGAAATACGAAAAATCGATCACAGTTAAATTTTGAACGAAAAGCTTGTTCATGCGCCGGCCTGCTTAAATTGACTGGTTGGTTAGATAAAACGCCGTGGAGTCTACCAAAGTTTAAGCGCAAAACCATCGCTCGCACAGCATTAATTCGCTTGTTATTTGTTGCTCGAAGCGATTGCCGGCTGCGCGTATGCGGATACAACGTTTTTCTGAGCCTGTGAGAGCGAATCTGAGAATGAATCTGCGTTGAGACGTTGAAGTAATAGGTCTGCTGCACTGATCTCTTGTTCGCTTAGGGAGGCGGGGAGGGTGAACTGGTTACACACGAGTTTATTCGCCAACGTGTTTACAGGATAGAGCGCATAGTTGTCTCGGATCTGGCGATCAATCGCGCCTGCAAGAGTATCGGGAAGCTGCTGAATCCCTGGATCAGTTGCTAAGCAAACCGGTTCGCCAAACCGAACTGTAATCTTGCCCTTGTAACCAAGCATTCCATTCAGTATGTCGAGTTTGTCGTTTGCTAATTTTTCATCGGTACTGAGAGTTTCATCTTTGATGAGACGCGTTGCTTTGCTCATGTCACATGGATCCCATTCGTAGGAAAGGGTGACGGGGCAAATGTTTAGCGCATTAGAGGTTTCTACTTGCGACGATTTGTCACTGCCAAGCAGTAGCATTTTGATCAGTGCCGGATTTGTAGAATCAACACCATCAAGGGCACGACCCTCGCGTTGTGCAATCCACACATTATGCTCGAACACAGAATGAACGTGGCGAATATATGCAGCCTGCTTTTTTAGTGCTAGCAGCATTGCCTTGGGGCTTCTAACTGAGCGTGCTACACGGAAGCATTTGTTTAACAATGCCATTCGCGTTCCCGTGACGCTCAGCAGCAGGTTGTCCCCAATCGCGTTATGCGCAGTTGTGTGTCCGCATTTATCCAACGCGATATTGACGAGTAAGGGATCCATGGCAATATCGCGATGATTTGAGACAAAAATATATTTTCGGTCAGAGCTGAGCTTGTCTAATCCTTGAATGCTCAAATTTGAATATGTGCTTGCCAGTTTGGGAACCAATGTCGTGATCAGCCACGACTGAATTTCTTCGATATTTTTACAACGAAACAAGCCTGTTGTTTCGATCTGTTCGCCAGGAAAAAGGTGGCTAAAGACGAAGTCCAGCCGCGTACTATCGTATAGGTCACGCAGCGTACCAGTTACTTCAGAGTCGTCAAAGCAGCGAATGTCTTGGAACTGTTCTTTAAAGTCGGAGTCGAATAGCATGTATTTTTTTAGTCTTGATCTATCCCATTACACTACCACAGCGAGAGAAAATGCCTAGCACCGTTTGGATTCAATTCGTAAAGTTGCCCTTGCTTGGTAAAGTTAAAACGCGCCTTGCGGCGACGATAGGCGATGAGGCAGCACTTGTTGCACATAAGCGATTGACGATTGCGGTAAATACACAATTATCCCGATACATTAGCGAGCAAGGCAATGATCACATCCAGCATCTTTGGCTTGGCGTCGGTGGCGTCGGCGGACACACTTCCGATTCGGCTTATCAGTCAGGGCTTGATGTTTATAAACAGCAAGGCCTGATTTTCCAAGAAGCCTTTTTGCAGGACGGTCAAACTCTGGGTGATCGAATGCGGGTGGCCTTGGGAAAGGGGCTTGAGGTGGCGGATCGAGCGTTTATTGTTGGAAGTGACTTTCCTGTTTTGGATTTGGATTATCTCGCGTCAGCCGAAGAGGCACTTTCGCACGCTGATGTAGTTCTTGGTGCCACGGAGGACGGGGGCTACGGGCTCATCGGCCTAAAGCGGCCGAATACTGCGGGTGACAATTTGCCGCTGTCTTTGAGCGGTTTTCGTGATGTACTCTGGGGAACAGATGAAGTTTGCCAGCAAACTCAAGACATTATGCGGAGCGCGGGCTTGAAGACTCATCTACTAGCAACACGTTTTGATGTTGACGACGAAGTAGATTGGAGGCGCTGGCAAGCCAGCGCCTGGAATAACTAATTCGTTATACTTTTGTTGCGAATAAGTCTATTTGGTTAATCGTATTATCTACCGAGGTGTCGATCTTCGGATCTTTTACAGAGATTAAACCGGCCTTTTTTAGTAAACCATAGGACTTATCTACATCGAAAAACGCCAGTTTGTTTTTGAAAATCAAATCTCTGCAACCGGAACCACTGTAGAACTGAGGGTTATCGAATAATCGCTCCCAGAGTTCACTAGAGCGCTCAAGCAAAATAGAGTTTCTGATAAGGCGAATGTTCTCAAGGCTCGGGTGCATCCCTCTTGCGCGTACTAGGTCGCTGAGGATCCCGGTGATTTCTCGACTTGCAATTCCCGGAAGAATAACACGAGCAATGCCATCACTCGACAATAGCTTCATCCACTCATCGAGGTGTGCAAAATCGAACCCTTCACCGAACTCTATATAGTCAAATGGCTCTAGGTCTTGCGGAGGAAGCGCATAGTCAGCGACCGCGTAGCTCAGATTTGTTAGGGCGAGTGATTTAACCTGCGCATGGGCATAGGCCATATCGACTTGATTAGAATCCGCAGCAAAAATAGAGACAGACGAAAACTGACTCGCATATTGGAATGCTTTTTGGCCTGAGCCACATGCCAGCAAAAGAACCCGTATTGTTTTGTTATGCCACGAACGAGGGGGTGTCTGCGGAGCCAGTTGCTGCTGCATTGTTTGGAAAAAACTCACTTGCCTTGGAGCAGGAATCGGCTTCCAGCGCTTGCTACTGCGCGTGATTCCATTGTCGAGCAGTTCGGTCATGGTTTGGCCAAAGAGTTCGTGCCGTGCTTGGTGCTCCTCACTTAGCTCGTAAAGAGTGACCTTCATAAGATTCTGCATACCTGTTGGCCACTCGAGGTGTTCAAGTGCCAATAGTTCAAATGAAAAACTTTGAACATATAGTGCTTCGTACATCGCAAGAATGATTAAAGCGCCCGCAATATCATCAACCGCAATACCTTGGTAACCGATTTGCTGAGCGACTTTCAGTTTTAGTAAGCCAATCTCTTTTTCTTCATCTTGATTCAGTACGAGTGCGTAATCGGTATGACTGGCGTAACAGCCGATAGCCATGGCAAGAGGAAGCAGGGCGTCACGCAACGATTGGCCAATAACAGCTTCGGTTAAAATTGATAGGCGAAGCTGTGTGACTAACTCTTCAAAGTGCGGTTCCGCAACGACGCCAGTTTCAAGGATGGCAATAAGCAGCTGATCCTGAACGAGTTGATTAATGTCCAACACACAGTCTGGATTCTTAAGGTCATATTTGTGCGTCAGCAGCTCTGCTGAGAACTTAACAATTCGACTCGTATCGATGTCGTTGAGCGATAACAAATACAGTACAAATAGCTCAAGCTCCTGTGTGTAGCTGTTGCAACTCAGATTTTCGATGCACTCTGCTGTTTGGTCATGAATTAGGGCATCGCTGTGCCCAAATGCAATGATGCTTCGGTAGTGCAGAAAGGCCTTGTCATATTGACCCAACTGAAGCATGCAGTATGCAATGCCAATAAATGCGGAGAGATTATGTTTGTCGAGTCTGAGGACCTCAGCAAAGTATTCGTCTGCTTGCTGATAATGACCGAGAGTGGCTTCGGCATTGGCTAAATTGAGCAGGTACGTTGCCTTAGATGTCTCTAAATTGTTTGCACGGGTAAAATAATCTTTTGCCAATTGATGCAAAGAAAGGTCGAAAGCAATACGACCCGCAAGGTTAAGCGCTGACGCTTGCGGCAAGTCTTCGTCAAGAATCGATTCAATACGAGAGAGCAGCTCATTTAAGAGGCTGTTGCGGATATAGTCCGCCGCATTCTCTTCCTGTTGAAGCGTATTGTAGTCCTGGTTTACTTGAACCAGGCGCCGAGCAAGATCAGCAGCTTTTTCGCGGCTGACTCGAGAACTTTGATGGACAGTCATTGAGCCGTTTTGTTGCAGCATGAGGTAAACCTTTTCCGCTATTTATCAAATTAGAAGAGTTCAAAATCACTTACACTCTGTACAGCGAAGTACGTGCCAATCTTGGTGACATTTACAAATAATTAGACGGCGTTAATTAATTGATTTAAAACAAAAAAACCGGCCAAAGGCCGGTTAAGACGGTGACATTAATAAAACGAAAAGGCTTACTGAAGTAGCTGAAGTACGTTCTGCGGTTGCGCGTTTGCCTGGGTTAGTATCGACAAGCCAGCCTGCTGAAGTACCTGTGTTCTGGAAAGTTCTGCGGTTTCTGCAGCGAAGTCTGCGTCACGGATACGTGAATTAGACGCCTGCATATTTTCAGAGGCAATTTGTTGATTCTGAATGGTTGATTCGAATCGGTTTTGGATAGCCCCCAAGTTAGCACGCTGAAGGTTGACCGTATTCATTGCGTTATCAACAGAGTCGAGTGCCGCAAGAGCGCCCGCGACAGTTCTTATATCAATATCTTTAACGAGGCTTCCATCTTCAGCGGCGCCATACTCTCCAACCCCAAAGCCTGAGTTAGCGATATTGCCAGTCAGGGTTTCGAGCGTTATCTTGCCTGCTGCTTCGAGAGTGATCGATGACTGTGTGGTTCCCGCAGTAGGAAGACCTAAGTTTGCTGCTGTAATACCTGTATAGGTGTCAAGCGTGATGTTACGGCCGTCTTCAGCAATTAGGCGATACGTGGAGCCGAACGCTTCTGCCCTTACACCAGTCTGACCTGCTTTATTGTTGAAAGCAGTGATCATTGCATTTTGAATGTCGGTCGCTGTATCCGATGCGCCAATCGAAATATTGACGACCACGTCATTCACTTCGAAGCTGCCCGCGTTCGCGCCGGTGGCAAGTGCTCCACCGTTAATGATGTTTTGGTTAATAACCGCAGTGACGCCCGTTTGCTCACTAACGTTGTTGATCGCAGCCGCTTTTGCAATAGCGCTTTGCTCAGGGTTGTCAGTGGATGCTGTGTCGTAAGTATTTAGGGACGGGCCAACCGGGACACCGTTGATGACGATATCACCACTTGCTAGTGCGACTGCGGGAGAAGGGTTGCTCACGACGCCAGAATTCGAGCCACTGAACGTGCCGACTGCAAGTCCTGCGTTCGTAATGTCACCAGTCGTCGTATCTAGTCCAATAGCAGAACCATCATTGGAGACAAGCGTGAAAGAGCCGGTGTACGTTATGCCTGGTGCCGCTGCGCTATCCGCTAGACCAACCGTGTTAGAGTTGACCGTTCCGTTTGCAAGGATGATGTTTCGGCCATCTTCTGCAACAAGCTGTATGCCCTCATTGGGGTTGTTGTTGTAAATCGCAGTGACACCTGTCTGGCCGCTTTTCGCGTTGATAGATTCAGTGACTGCGTTTAGGTTGACCGATTCGCTCAATGCGGCATCGGTGACCACTTGGATAGTGATGCCGTTAACGACAATTGTTCCGTCAACGTCTGCAGACGTAAACCCGTTACCGTCTACAAAAGTACCTTGGACAGTAGCGCTTACGCCGGTATCGTCAGATACGGCATTGATCGCTGCGGCTTTCGAAATGGCAGACAAGTCATTGTTGCTGCTCGAGAATGCATCGTCTGTGCCTGATGATGCGCCAACGGCGATCCCGTTAATAACGAGATCTCCTGCACTCAAAGCAGCAACAGGCGGTGTAGCGGCAGTGCTGCCAGGTGAAGAAGAAATACCATCAGCAGGTGAAACGCCGAGCTGACTCGAGTTTGTGCCTTCGATGCCGAAGCTCACGTCTTCGCCTTCGTTTGCGCCAATCTGGAAAGTCACATCGCTGAAGGTGCCATCGAGCAACTTCGTGCCGTTGAATTGCGTTTGCTCTATAACGCGAAGTATCTCAGCTTTAAGTTGCTGCACCTCCTCGTTGAGCGCGACACGCTCTTGCTGACCGTTGGTCGCGTTTGCAGACTGCAGTGCAAGGCTTCGAATTCGCAATAGATTATCGGTCATCGAGCCAAGGGCGCCTTCAGCAACCTGAGCGAGTGAAACGCCATCGCCTGCATTACGGATCGCTACGGACAGGCCTTGAACTTGGGCAGAGAAGCGCGTTGAAATTGCCAAGCCTGCGGCGTCGTCTTTGGCGCTATTAATCCGCAACCCTGAAGAGAGTCTCTGCAATGCTTGTTGGTTTTCACCTTGCGACTTATCCAGGTTACGTTGCGCGTTAATTGACGCGATGTTGGTATTAATTATTTGTGGCATGGTTTTCCCCTCTCGCCATACAAACAGGCATTTTCGAATTCATTTTCGGCAGATGTCTTACAAAGCGGCCGTTTGTATCGAAGAAAGCTAAAAGTGTGCCAGATAAGTTTTTAGTAGATTAAAGTCATTGCAAAACAATAAGTTATATCTTTTTGCGTCCGGAGTGCGTGAAAGGCCTAGGATATATAATGGCGTGTTTTCGGCACGCGTTTGCCGCTTTTAACACGTCTTAACACTCCGTAACAATATACTTGCCGTTTTAGGTAAAGTTATTTTTTTGGGTGCCGTTAAACATCTCAACTAGTTCGACTATCGAGAAGTTTCTTGCAGTCTGAACTACGATGTAGAACAGCAGATTGCTCAACAGGAGAGACGATATGCCTCAAATAATTAATACAAACATTGCATCCTTGAACGCTCAGCGTAACTTGGATAAATCACAGTCCGCTCAAGATACTGCACTTCAACGCCTTTCTTCTGGTTTGCGTATTAACAGTGCAAAAGATGATGCAGCGGGCCTTTCGATCGCTAGCCGGCTAGATACACAAGTCCAAGGGTTGAGTGTTGCTTCGCGTAATGCTGGTGATGGCGTATCTCTCGCGCAGATAGCGGAAGGTTCTATCGAGTCGATAACCACTAACTTGCAGCGTTTGCGTGAGTTGGCAGTTCAATCTGCGAACGGAACGAACGGTGATTCAGAGCGTGCATCTCTAAACGCTGAAGCACAGCAGCTGATCGAAGAAATTGATCGTACTGCATCGAATGCTTCGTTTAACGGCGTAAAGCTTCTTGACGGTTCATTCCAGAACAAAAACTTCCAGGTTGGCGCGAATGTCGGCGACGAAGTGAATATTTCACTTAGTTCAGTCGGCACCGAGACGCTTGGCGCGACAGAATCATCTGGCATCAGCTCAACAGCAGATCAAACGGCGCTTACGGGTACCGCATCGACTGCGTTGGTTGCTGGCGATATCGTAATCAACGGTGTAGCGATTGGCGCTTCAGATGGTGCTGTAGATACACAGTCTACAGGTTATGCTTCTTCAGGTGCGATCGCGAAAGCAGATGCCATTAACGCTGTTAGCGATCAAACAGGTGTTGTTGCAACGGTTTTAGCTAACTCGGCTGAAGGTACAGATGTTGCAGATGGTGCTGGCGCGGTTGCAGCGACCGATATAGACATCAACGGCGTAACCATTTCTCTTAGTAAGTCTGCGTCGGGTGACGCTTTCAACGATTTGTCAGGTGTTGCTGAGAGCATTAACGATAAAGCGGGCGCGACTGGCGTGACAGCAACTGTTGTCGCTTCTGATGCAGGCGCACGTATCGACTTAGTTGCAGAAGATGGTCGTAATATTACGATCGTTGGTGCGGCAGCAGGTACTCTTGGTCTGGCGACTGGTCTTGGTACTTCAGGCGGCGCGGCAACAACGGGTAACACTTACATTGGTAACTATTCGCTTTCTAGCCTTGATGGCAGTGACATCAACATCACGTCGAACACTGGTGATATTGATAACGCAGGCTTCGAAGCGGGCACGTTTTCGGGCGCAACGGCTGGTGCAATCGGTAATACACGTGAGGCGCTCACTGGTGCTGGTACTCTAACTCCTTTGGTGGCAGGCGACTTGACCATTAATGGGGTGGTTGTAGGTGCTACTAGAGCATCTGACGATACGGCATCTACTTCTGATGAAGACGGCAGTGCAATTTCCATCGCTGCAGCAATTAACAGAGTTGCTGATAAAACAGGTGTTACCGCAGAGGCAGCGCCAAATACCAAGTACAGCTCGGCAGTAACGCAGGGCACTGACTTGGCGATTACCTTGAACGGCGTAGCCATTGCTGCAACGTCCACGGGCACGCTAGCGAGTGAAGATGTTGCACTTTATGTAGATGCGATCAATGCGGAAACTGGTCAAACAGGCGTTCGCGCAGAAGTACTTGACGATGATCAGTACACGTTGATTGCAGATGACGGTCGAAACATCGTCATTACAGGACAAAGTGCCGCTGAAGGTCTAGGTGCTACGGATCTTGTATATGCAGGTTCGGTTGTTCTTTCCTCAGGTGGTGAGTTTACGCTTGGTACGAGTACAGGTGATATCGAAAATGCAGGTTTCACGGTCGGTACCTTTGGTGCGAGCGAATCTGGTACGTTGTTGAAAGACGTTGATATCTCTACGGAGGCCGGCGCTAAAGCGGCGATCACGGCTGCGGATAATGCGCTTGGTCAGGTTAACTCGGTTCGTGCGAGCCTCGGTTCAATCCAGTCTCGTTTTGAGAACGTGATTACCGCGAACGCATCAACGATTGAAGCTTTCTCTGCTTCTTCTAGCCGAATCAAAGATGCAGACTTTGCAGCAGAAACGGCCGCTCTATCAAGAGCACAGGTTCTGCAGCAGGCTGGTATCTCTGTGTTGGCCCAGGCGAACGCAAGACCTCAGCAGGTTCTTTCGCTTCTCCAGTAATAGAGTAGCTTGATGTTTAACGCTGGTATTTGTTGAAGGACGGTACTGGCGTTAGACTTAAGGCGGGTAAGAGGATGCAACATGAACGATCTTAAAGTTGTCAGTACAGACTTTGGTATGAAGCAGGATGCTTCTGCCGTGTCGCCTAGTAAGGCTTCGTCTGAGGCTGTCGGTTTATCGCCTGAACTTGAAGTTAGTCAGGCATCAGAACAGGCGCTTGAACGTACTGAAAAGTCCGCTGAAAGTGTTGAGCAAGCCGTAGCAAGTCTGAATGAATATGTTCAATCAGTGCAAAGAGATCTCAAGTTTCAACTTGATGATCAGTCTGGTAAGACAATAATTACCGTCTATGATGGTTCAACCGAAGAGGTTGTTCGTCAGATACCGGATGACGTTGTTCTGCGTTTGGCGCGGGACTTGCAACAAGATCAGCCAATTAGTTTATTCAATGCAAAAGTTTGATTAGACCGGCGGTTACCGGAAGTTCTGGGTAGGGAAGCAAGGGCAAAAGGCAAACTTTTGCCCTTTTTTGTCTATGGGCTTAAGCGCCTTTATTAGGCGTTTACACAAATCAGCACAAGTAGGTAGTAGTTATGGCAAATGTATCATCTATCGGGATAGGTTCTGGTGTTTTGACCAGTGATCTGATTGATCAGTTGGTCGGCGCTGAGCGAGAGCCTACGGAAAAACGCTTAGACGCAAAAGCAGAAGCCGTAACAGCTGAGCTTTCTTTGTTTTCTAAGATTCAATCTGCAGTGACGGATCTACGTCTTCCTGCACGTACACTTTCTAACTCCGCGACATTTAACGAGTTATCGGTGACGAGCAGTAGCAGTGCGTTTACGGCTTCGGCGGGGAGTTCTGCGTCTGCAGGCTCATATACCTTGGAGGTATCCTCGCTAGCAAAGTCACAATCCCTTAGTTCTGCAGCTTTTGCAGACAAAGATACGACTGAGTTAGGCGAAGGAAAGCTTGCATTTACGATTGATGGAAAGACCACCACCATTACCATTGATGCAACCAATAATACGCTTGAAGGTATCGCCTCGGAGATCAATTCGGCGAGTGGTTTGGATGCAAGCGCAACGATCATTAATAACGGTAATGGCTTTCAGCTCGTCATCAGTGGAAACAAAACAGGAGCTTCTAATTCTATAGATATATCTGTTACGGATGATGGCGATGGTAACAACACGGATAATCTGGGACTTTCAAGCCTGTCATATACCGCGGGCGCTCAGAATCTCACGCAGAACCAAGCAGCTTCCGATGCGGCATTTGAATTCAATGGCATCCCTATTACGCGCAGCACTAATACGGTTGACGATTTGGTTGAAGGCTTGACCATCAATCTGACGGGAACAAATGAGAATTCGCCGGCTACTTTGAAGGTAGCGCGTAACGAAGACTACGTTGTCGAAAAGGTTCAGGAGTTCATTGAGAAGTACAACGCGCTTAGGGAGCTCATCGTTGAGAACTCCCAGATAGATCCGGGTAATCCTTCTGCAGCTGGACTTCTTGTTGGTGATTCGACGACTAGAACGATCACGAGCCAGATCAGAAATATCCTTGGTCGGCCAATTGCGGGGCTTGAATCTGATCCAATTCGAAGTTTAGCCGAGGTCGGAATTACAACTTCTCGTGAGACCGGAAACTTGATCTTTAATGAGTCGGAGTTTCGGACTCAACTGCAGACGAACACAGAATCCGTGATTGGTATTTTTGCCGATCAGGGAAGAGCGAGCGATAGTCAGGTCGAATTCTTTAGCGCTGGCCAAAATACCGTTCCTGGTAGTTATGAGCTAAATATTACGCAAGTAGCGACGCGCGCGAGTCTGACGGGCGGTTCTGCGTTAGCCGCCTCGACAGTGATTGATGCCGATAACGATGAGTTATCAATTAGTGTGGATGGCTTTAGCTCCGCCACGATTAGTTTAGCTGCCGGAACGTATACGCAGACTGAGCTTGCTGCGGAGATACAGTCCAAGATCAATTCTGACGCGACGCTGTCAGGCATCGGGGCGTCTGTTACTGTTAGTGTTGATGGGAGTGGGGCCTTGAGCATCACTTCTGACCGGTATGGTAGTAATTCAAAGCTAGAAATTACTACCGTTGATACAAACACGACTACAGCACTTGGTTTATCTGTTGCTACGGCCGCAGACGGTGTAGACGTGGCAGGTACGATTAATGGTAAAGCAGCAACTGGAGAAGGTCAGATACTAACCGGAGCCGACGGCTCTGATGTTGAAGGTCTTTCTGTTCGAATTAATGGTGGTCAAACAGGAAATCGCGGTGATATTAGCTATATTGAAGGGGTTGGAGAGCGCTTAGTTGACGCAATTACTAACTTTTTATCTGTAGATGGAACGATTACTGCTAAGAATGAGAGACTGAACGCTGAGCTTGAGTCGATCGCGGAGTCTAGAGCTCGTCTCAATGAGCGATTGCTCAATCTGGAAACGCGATTGGCAAAGCAGTTTACGGCAGCAGATATTTTGATTGCGCGACTAAACAGCACACAAGATTTTATCAAGGGTCAGCTAGAAGCTTTGGCTGGCATTGGTAGTAAAGAGTAATGGAGAGTAAAGAATGAAAGCACTAAATCAGTATGCGGCTGTAAATACGCAAACGAGTGTAGTCGATGTAGATCGTCATAAATTGATTCAGCTGCTTTACGATGGCGCCTTAGACCGAATAAACACAGCTAAAGCTCGTATCCAGGCAAAGGATTACGAAGCTAAGAATAAGTTGATAAGTAAGACGATTGACATTCTGGCAGGGCTGCGAAGTTTCATTGACGACTCACAGTCATCTGAGCTCGCCGAGAACCTCACTCAGTTATACACATATTGTGAGAATCGACTACTCGAAGCAAATATGAAGAACGACATCGCAATACTAGAGGAAGTTGCAAGTCATATTCATACGGTACGAGACGGTTGGGTTGGAATTAGAAACGAGGTCTTAGAAAAAGATCTTGTTTGATTGGCCAAGCAAAGTTTATCAAAAAAAGGCAGCCATCTGGCTGCCTTTTTCATGTCATTTGCGGCAGTTATTGTCCGCCCCGTATAGAGTTTTCGAGTGCTTGAATCCTTTGATCTAGTGGAGGATGCGAGAGGAATAGAGATCCCAGTTTAGAGTGTCTGAACCCCGAAATGCCGAATGCAGTTAATTGATCAGGCAATTCAGAAGATCCGTGGTTTAGTTGTAATTTTTTCAGCGCAGCGATCATTTTGTGGGTCCCTGCCAAATTGGCGCCGCCAGCGTCTGCTCTATATTCTCGCTGGCGAGAGAACCACATAACAATCATGCTTGCTAAGATTCCGAGAATAATCTCAGCGATAATCGTCGTTACCCAGTAGGCGATGCCATGGCCGCGTTCGTTTTTGAAGACAACGCGATCAACAGTGTGGCCAATCACTCGACTAAAAAAGATGACGAAAGTGTTTACCACGCCCTGAATCAGGCTAAGCGTTATCATGTCGCCGTTCGCAACGTGGCTCACTTCATGTGCGAGTACAGCCTCCGCTTCGTCCTGTGTCATGTTGTTCAATAGTCCAGCGCTGACAGCCACCAACGCTTTATTTCGATTAGCACCGGTTGCAAACGCATTGATTTCTGAACCAGGGTAGATCGCAACTTCAGGCATGCCTATGCCTGCTTGCTTGGCTTGTCGTGCAACGGTATTCATTAACCAGCGCTCTGTCGGCGAGGATGGTTGTTCGATGACTTTTGCGCCCGTTGTTTTTTTCGCTATCCACTTTGAGATGGCTAGTGAGATGAACGATCCGCCGAAACCGAATACAGCTGCAAATAGCAATAACGAGTTCAGGTTAAGGTCGACACCATTGGCGTCTAAAATGCGTTCAAAGCCGAGCAGCCTTAGAGTAATGCTTAGTACTAGGATAATGGCGAGGTTAGTCGCTAGAAAAAGAAAGATTCGTTTCACGTTTGTCTCCGAAGCAAGGTTCTTTCAATAATATCTGGGCGCGTGGCGTTATTAAAAGGTCTAGCGGTGTCGATTCTTCTTAATTTTCGCTAACCTTTTCCGGCAATGAAAAAGAGCGACTGTCGTCGCTCTTTTTTAGTCTTTGGCTATAAACTAAATCTTATGACTCAATCAGTCTAGTGCCAATATCAATCTTGCGTGGCTTCATCGCCTCGGGGATTTCCTTTACTAGATTGATTTGAAGTAGGCCGTTCTTGAGATCTGCATCAACAACTTTTACATGGTCAGCTAGTTCAAACGTGCGTTCAAAGTTTCGAGCGGCAATGCCCTGATGTAGAAACTTTCGACCTTCTTGTTCGGACGTTTGTTTACCCTTGATCGTTAGCTTGTTGTGTTCGCTCGTGATCTCAATATCGCTTTCGGCGAAGCCGGCAACGGCTAAAGTAATTTGGTATTTGTCTTGTTCAATCACTTCGATATTGTATGGAGGATAGCCAGTATTTTTGGCTTCGCCCCGTGTGGCGTTCTCTAGCATGTTGAGTACGTGATCATAGCCGATAGCAGTGCGATAAAGTGGTGAAAAATCGAGTGTTCTCATGATGTTATCCTCATAAAGCAATAAGTGGTTCGATAACCCGTCAGGCGTTATCTATTAATGGGGCGATCCGGTTTCGGCATCGCCCTCTAAGGATAAATATTGAGACCCTAATAGATTTTTCAAGGGTAGGGGGAGAAAAATGCGGGTTGGCTATTGTTCGATGATTGCGCTCGTATCTTCCCCATCAAAAGCATTGAGCAAGGCAGGTAGTAGTTGATCGACCTCTAGCGCCATGATTGCAAAACCTGCATCAAATTTTTCTGCAGCGTCTTCTGCGGACGTGTCATCCAACTTATCCTGCATCACATCTAGAAACTTCACGCGTTTTACACTCAGGTCGTCACCTAGCACAAAGCTCATTTTCTCTTCCCAAGTAATCGCTTGTTTCTTTACTTGAAAGCCGAGAGCTTTATTTTGCTCTATATGCTCTTTGCCCAAAGCCATACCTTTATACTTAACGCTAGCCTTGTCTTCGCCGGCAGACTCCAGTTCAGACTCTTCATTTAGAACAAATCCCGTTGGTGGGTGGGCTTCTTCGGCTAGCCAACTTGTCATAATCGCGCTTGGTGCACTATTAACTGAAGGTACGCGGACCGGAAGTGAGCCAATGGAGTTTCTTAAGAAGCTAGTGAGCTCATCCGCCAGATTTGGAGATGACGTGTTAAGAACCATGTAGCCACCAGTTTTGCATATATAAGCGAAGTGACGAACAGTTTTTGTGAACGCGCGAGGGAGAAGGTCTTGCGTAACGAGCTCCTTCATTTCCGCTTTTTCTTTGCGTGTTACTTTTCGGTGTTGCTCAGCTTCGATTTGGTTTGCTTTGATGCTTACCTGCTCATTTACCACCGTTGCAGGTAAAATCCGTTCTTGCTTTTTGAGGCAAAGCATCCAGTAGCGATCACAAACGTGGATTAGGGGCGCGCCATCTTTATCGATAGGGCTGTCCCAACCTAAGCTTTGTGGCTCTTGGCCGTTACAAGGTTTGAACCGGTTTTGATCCAAAGCGTTTTCAAGAGAATCGAGATCGAAATCTACGGGTTTTGTGAAGCGATAAAAGAATAAATTTTTGAACCACATACTCTGCTACTGTTAGTTTTTAGTGATTGATCTGATCATCAAGCGAGTTAACAACCAGATTCGGTGAATAAGTTGAAGCGTGATGTTTTAACAACTTATACTGGCCAGCTATTATGCGACTTCATATTCGCATTTGCCAAAGCTTAAACACAAAATAGCGATTAAATACTTTTTATAAATGATTGATAAATAATCAGATGTTGATCCGAAATGTGCAGTTGTTAGGTACTGAAGGTTGTCACTTGTGTGACCTTGCGGCCTCTGTGCTTGGAAGCTTCAACTCGGTGATGGAGTCGCATAATTTTAGCTTGAGTATTGAGTTAGTTGATATTTCAGCTTCTGAGGCCATGGTTGAGCGGTATGGTGCACTGATACCGGTTGTGATTGATGTGGGCTCTGGTAGAGCACTTTCATGGCCGTTCGATGAGCAAGCCGTTTATGAGTTTTTGCGTGTTTGTGATGGCGCTGTTTAGTTATTATTTAAGGAATCTCAATGTTTTTTTTGCTTTCACCTGCTAAGACCTTGGACTTCGAAAATGCGGCCTCTACGGATGAGTTTACTCAGCCGCGGATGCTTGAGGATGCAAGCGAGCTTAATCGAACTGCGCGCAAACTTTCATCGCAAGATATTAAAAGCTTGATGGGTGTAAGCGATAAGATCGCCGATTTGAATGTAAAGCGATTTCAGGAGTGGTCTACTCCGTTCGACGTACAAAATGCAAAGCAGGCCGCTTATGCATTTAAAGGGGATGTTTATACAGGTCTCAATATTGAAACCTGCGGTTCGGAGGCAGTCGAGTATTTACAGAGCAGTGTAAGGATTCTTTCTGGTCTTTATGGTCTTCTGCGACCGCTAGATCTAATGCAGCCTTATCGGCTTGAAATGGGTATAAAGCTTGAGAATTCGCGTGGGCCTAATCTTTATAAGTTTTGGGGGACAAAAATCTCAAGTTTGCTTAATTCTGATGTGGGTGCGGCGTCTGATGCAGTGGTTGTAAACCTTGCATCTAATGAGTACTTCAAGGCAGTGGATATGAAGATGTTGACCGCTCGCGTTGTTACGCCGGTATTTAAAGATCTCAAAAATGACACGTACAAAATCATTAGTTTTTATGCAAAGAAAGCGCGTGGATTGATGGTGCGCTACGCAGCAGATAATCAAATAGCCGATGTTGATGGCCTGAAAGCATTCGACTATGAGGGGTATTATTTTAGTGAAGAGGACAGCAAAGGCGATACATGGGTGTTTTTAAGAGACCAAGCACCAAAATAGTTTTGTCTATGCTTTTGCGAGACGTCGTTTACTGGCGTTGTTGGTTCTTGTAAATCACCTTTTTACCGTTGATAGGGCATGTTTAGCGTATGAAAAAAGCCGGGCTTTCTTCGTTTCTGCTTCCTCCACGGGCAGGGCGTTTGGGTTTAAATATTCTTGGTGGGGCTGCGCTCATAGAGTCTGTTCATCAGATGCCAAATCTTTCGAAAATCTATGAGCGTGAACTAAATGATTATAGATCTTTTCGTTTTTGGGTGAGGGATCTCGTTAAATCTTTGAATGTCAAACTTGAGGTATCTGGAAGTCCTGTTGAACAAGGAAATCTTTGCGTCGCAAACCATGTTTCGTGGGTAGATACCGTGATTTTGAATAACGCGGTTCCTTTGGCTTTTGTTTCTCGTCATGATGTCGAAGAGTGGCCTTTTGTCGGCACGTTTACTAGGCGAATGGGGTCGATTTACGTCGATAGGAGTAATAAGTTTCAGGCATATCGAAGCATCCCGGCGCTTGAGCAGCGCCTATCTCAAGGCCGTTCTGTTATCGTTTTTCCCGAGTCTACAACAACTGATGGTACAGAGTTGCTCCCGTTTTACGGGATGTTTATTGAGTCTGCTGTGCGTGTTGGTTGCTATGTTCAACCGATTGCATTGAAATACACGGATGCAAAGGGTTATCTGCTACGCGAGGCAGCTTACGCCGGAGACGACAGCTTTGGTGAGACGTTGGCGCGTATTCTTAAGCAGCCAAAAGTCTATGCGCATGTGAGTTTTTTGGATCCAATCGATGCGCGCAAGCATGATCGTAAAAGTATTGCTGCTATGAGTAGAGAGCGTATAAAGCTTGCTCTTGGAATTTAGCTGACCTCTGTTTTCGGGAGAGTTTTGGCTGTTGAGAGACGCAGCTTTATAAGAGCTGGGATAAAAAAAGCCGCTCTATTGAGCGGCTTTTTTGTGCAAAACAGATCGTCAGCTTACTTCTCGTAATCGCGCTTGTCATAGCCTTTGTAAAGTTGGCGTGGACGACCAATACGATAGTTTTCGCTAACCATCTCGTTCCAGTGTGCAAACCAGCCAATTGTTCGTGACATTGCAAAGATAACTGTAAACATAGATTCTGGAATGCCAATGGCTTTCAAGATGATTCCAGAGTAAAAGTCTACGTTAGGGTAAAGTTTCCGCTGAATGAAATACTCGTCTTCAAGAGCAATTTGCTCGAGGCGTTTTGCGATCTTAAGAAGAGGGTCATTCTCTAAACCTAAAACGGTAAGCACTTCTTCACATGTCTCGCGCATAACTTTGGCTCGAGGGTCGAAGTTCTTATAGACGCGATGGCCGAATCCCATAAGGCGGAACGGGTCGTTCTTGTCCTTGGCTTTGGCAACGAACTCGTCAATGTTAGCAACGTCACCGATCTCATTAAGCATACTTAGAACGGCTTCATTTGCACCGCCGTGTGCTGGCCCCCACAGAGCTGCGATACCTGATGCGATACACGCAAAAGGATTTGCACCAGTAGAGCCGGCTAGACGAACTGTCGAGGTTGACGCGTTTTGCTCATGGTCGGCATGAAGCATAAAAATACGGTCCATCGCGCGAACAATTGCAGGGTCAAATGAGACATCTCCTGCAGGAGTGCTGAACATCATGTGAAGGAAGTTCTCAGCGTAATCTAGGCTGTTGCGTGGATAGATGAACGGTTGTCCGATGGAGTATTTGTAGCACATCGCGGCGATCGTCGGCATCTTCGCGATTAGGCGGAATCCGGCGATCTCACGGTCTTTAGCGTCGGAAATATCCATAGAGTCGTGATAGAACGCGGACAATGCACCAACGACACCGCACATGATCGCCATCGGGTGAGCATCGCGACGAAAGCCTCGGAAAAACTGGTGTACTTGGTCGTGAACCATTGTGTGGTTGCGCACAGTGGCGCGGAATGACTCACTCTCTTCTTTGGAAGGAAGTTCTCCGTGAAGGAGTAGGTGGCATAACTCGAGGTAGTCGGAGTTTTCAGCTAGCTGATCGATTGGGTAGCCGCGGTGTAGAAGAACACCCTTGCCGCCATCAATGTAGGTGATTGATGACTCACATGCCGCTGTGGAAACGAACCCTGGGTCATAAGTAAACAGGCCTTCGGACACAAGGCCGCGTACGTCGATTACGTCAGGGCCTACTGTGCCGGAATACATTGGTAAGTCGATGGTTTTACCATCTACCAATAACTGAGCCTTTTTATCAGTCATTGCGCTCTCCTATTGCTCAATACTACCCAAAGCGATGGCTTCGCTCCGGTTTTTATGGTGTTCGGACTATTATTGCAAAACGCTGCTATCGCGTCACTAATACTAATGTAGCAAACGGTGCGAAGCATTGTTATTGCAAGGTTGTTGCTCGAGCGATTTGAAGGTTTTGGGCTGCTTAGCCCCCTAGTATCGTCAGTGGCGGTTCACTATAGGGGGTTAGCCATAATTGTCAATCGTCGCCGCTATAACTAGCCTGAATAACCATAAAAATTAATACTTTGTTTGTGTTTGTTGTCCTGCCTCAATATAATTCTGGCGCCGAATCACAGCTGTTTTTCGCCGCTTGACGATTCTGTACTATGGTTGCTCGCAACCAACGTCGATGTGCAGTGATATAAAATTGATTTTCATGCGTATCGTTTCCGCCAGTTAAGCGTTTTGTCGCTTGTCACTTTAAATGAGAGAAGAGAGCCGTGGAGAATAAAAGACCAGTCAATCTAGATTTGACTCAATTTAGCTTCCCTTTGCCTGCGCTTACTTCGATTGCGCACCGTATTACCGGTGTCGCTTTATTCGTAGGTTTGGTGTTTTTAATGTATGGACTGGATTTGTCCCTTCAAAGCGAAGAAGGCTTTAATCAGGCCAAAGCCTTATTGGATTCGTTCTTGGCGAAACTGATCATTTGGGGAGTTGTCTCCGCATTGCTCTATCACTTGGTCGCCGGAATCAAGCATTTGATTATGGATACAGGTGTTGGTGAAACTCTAGAGGGCGGTTTGCTTGCTGCAAAAGCAACGATCGTCATCTCTGTTGTACTAATTGTTCTCGCTGGAGTATGGATATGGTAGCTAGTGTTACGAGCTTGGGTCGAAATGGCCTCTATGATTGGCTGATTCAGCGATTTACAGCTGTAATTTTGGCGGCCTACACAATTTTTATTTTGGGGTATTTGGTTCTTAACCCTGATTTGAGTTATGCGCAATGGAGTGGTTTATTCGATTGTACTCCGATGCGTATATTTTCTCTTCTAGCTCTTTTCTCGATTGGCGCCCACGCATGGGTTGGTCTTTGGACTATTTCTACTGACTACATGAAGGCGACGGGTGTTCGAGTTATTTTTCAAGCTGTATGCGGTGTGGCGATGTTCGCCTACGTCGTGTGGGGCGTTCAGATTTTGTGGGGGTAGTCTAAATGAAAGGATTAAGGACGCTAAACTACGATGCTATCGTAATCGGCGGCGGCGGTTCCGGAATGCGTGCTGCATTGCAGCTAACAGAGTCAGGCGTTAAGACTGCTTGTATCACGAAGGTGTTTCCTACTCGTTCCCATACGGTATCTGCGCAAGGTGGTATTACCTGTGCGATTGCGAGCGCGGATCCAAACGATGATTGGCGTTGGCACATGTACGACACCGTTAAGGGGTCGGATTATATTGGTGACCAGGACGCGATTGAATACATGTGTTCTGTCGGACCGCAAGCCGTATTTGAACTAGATCATATGGGATTGCCTTTCTCGCGAACAGAAGAGGGTCGTATTTATCAGCGTCCTTTTGGTGGTCAGTCTAAGGGGCCGGATGATCCAACTCAGGCTGCGAGAACGTGTGCTGCCGCGGATAGAACCGGCCACGCTCTTCTTCATGCTTTGTATCAAGGCAACCTTAAAGGTGGCACTACTTTCCTCAATGAGTGGTATGCCGTAGATCTTGTTAAGAACCAGAAGGGCGCAGTTGTTGGCGTAATCGCAATCTGCATTGAGACTGGTGAAACGGTCTATGTGAAGGCGAAAGCAACGGTAATGGCTACGGGTGGGGCAGGCCGTATCTATCAGTCAACGACGAATGCCTTGATTAACACTGGCGACGGTATGGGTATGGCATTGCGTGCTGGGTTCCATGGCCAAGACATGGAAATGTGGCAGTTCCACCCAACCGGTATTTATGGTGCAGGTACTCTGGTCACAGAGGGTTGTCGCGGCGAGGGTGGTTACCTGATTAATAGTGAAGGTGAGCGATTCATGGAGCGATATGCTCCAAATGCGAAGGATCTTGCCGGTCGTGATGTTGTTGCTCGCTCTATGGTTCTCGAAATTCTTGAGGGCCGTGGGTGCGGTCCAAATAAAGACCATGTCTTGCTTAAGCTTGATCACCTAGGTGAAGAGACTTTGAATCTTCGTCTTCCGGGTATCTGTGAGCTTTCCAAGACGTTTGCCCATGTCGATCCTGTTAAGGCGCCGGTTCCAGTTGTTCCTACGTGTCATTACATGATGGGCGGCATTCCTACCAATATTGGTGGTGAGGCGATCATGCAGAATCCGGATGGAACGGATCAGATTATTGAGGGTCTATACGCTTGTGGCGAAGCGGCATGCGTATCAGTGCATGGTGCGAATAGGCTTGGGGGTAATTCGCTTCTTGATCTTGTTGTGTTTGGTCGCGCAGCTGGTTTACAAATAGAGAAGTCGATTCGCGAAGGTTTGACTCATGATGAGGCAAGCGATTCCGATATAGAGAGTGCCTTAACTCGCCTCAATCGTCTTAACAGCTCTTCTAGCGGTGAAAGTTCTGTCGCGATTAAAGAAGACCTTCAGAAGACGATGCAGCTATACTTCGGCGTATTTCGTGAGGGAGAAAGTATGCAGAAAGGTCTCAAGCTGCTTGATGAAATCGGAGAGCGCCTCAAGAACGTATACTTGGACGACAAGAGCCAGGCTTTTAACACCGCGCGGATTGAGGCTTTGGAACTCGACAACCTCTATGAAACTGCAGTGGCGACGGCGATTAGTGCTGAGGGGCGTAAGGAGAGTCGAGGAGCGCATGCTCGCAACGACTTCACTGAGCGTGACGATGAGAACTGGCTGAAGCATTCTATCTTCAACCCGGTCACGAAGGAGTTGACTAAGCGGGACGTTAATTTCGCACCGAAAACCGTTGAGGCTTTCCCGCCTAAAATACGTTCTTACTAGGAGATATCAATGTTAGTTAGTATTTATCGATACAATCCTGAGAAAGACCAAGTGCCTTACATGGAAGATGTTGAGGTTGAGATTCCTGAAGGTAAGGATTTGATGGTTCTGGATGTATTGCATCTTATCAAGGCGAAAGACTCTTCTGTTTCCTATCGTCGTTCTTGCCGCGAGGGTGTTTGTGGTTCTGATGGTTTGAACATGAACGGTAAGAATGGTTTGGCATGTATCACTCCTCTTTCAGAGGTGGTGAAGAAGGGTAAATTGGTCATTCGTCCACTGCCGGGTCTTCCAGTTATTCGCGACTTGGTTGTAGATATGTCTATGTTCTACAAGCAGTATGAGAAAATTAAGCCGTTTTTGATCAATGATACACCGCCGCCTGCTATTGAGCGTCTTCAGTCACCAGAAGAGCGCGCTAAGCTAGATGGTTTGTACGAATGTATCTTGTGTGCGTGTTGCTCAACGGCTTGTCCTTCGTTTTGGTGGAATCCTGACAAGTTTGTCGGCCCGTCTGGCTTACTTCAGGCTTATCGCTTTTTGGCAGATTCGCGTGATACAGCAACCTCAGATCGTTTGGCTGAGTTAGATGATCCGTTTAGCGTATTTCGTTGTAGAGGGATTATGAATTGTGTCAATGTTTGTCCGAAGGGCTTGAATCCGACGCGAGCTATCGGTCATATTAGGGGAATGCTGATGCAGCGCTCAACCTAGGATGTAGCGTTATACTTTCGTCTAAAAACCGCTCTATTGAGCGGTTTTTTTGTTTACAGCATCTTAATAAAGCCTGTCTTTCTGACAAAAATGGCTATAATAACTGTGATCTATCGCACTTTTACGCCAAGATTATCCAGGTGGGCGTGAAAGTTAGATTTAGAACGGGTTTGCTGCTTACAAGGCGGCAATTTTGTGTTCATTACCAGGAGAAGGTTTCGCCCTTATCAAGGAAGCGTACCCGCTGTTGTTCGCGTATTGCGTGTGCGGTGCGATTTTTTTGGGTGTTCCTGGTTCGCATTTGATGCTAACAAGGCGACCAATTAATGCAAGAAAACAACATGGAGCTGCTGTGGCGAACATCGCATTTGTCCGGCGGCAACTTAGTGTATGTTGAACATTTATACGACTCTTATTTAAGTGATCCTAACAGCGTCCCTGAAGAGTGGCGCTCTTACTTTGATCAACTCCCTCGCGTTAACGGCTATTCTAACAAAGACGTCCCGCACTCTACGGTTAGAGAGCAGTTTCTTCACATCTCTAAGAACAAAGCCCTTTCAGCAAGTGGCACCGCTCCCGCTAGTGCCGTTTCTGAACATGAGCAAAAGCAGGTAAAAGTTCTTCAGCTGATTACAGCTTATCGTATTCGTGGTCACCAAGTTGCTAAGCTTGATCCGTTAGATTTGATGAAACGTCAGGAAATAGAAGATCTTGATCTTAGCTATCACGGATTGAGTGAGGCAGATCTTGATACCGAATTCCAGACAGGTAGCTTGGCGTTTGGTGATGAGACCTTGCCTTTGCGCGAGATTCTTGATGGTTTGAAAAGTACTTATTGCGCGTCTATTGGTGCGGAGTATATGCATATCGTTGATACCAAGGTTCGTTCTTGGTTTCAGGCGCGTCTTGAGTCCGTCCGTGGCAAACCTGACTTTGAGCGGGATACACGAATTCACTTGCTTGAGCGACTAAGTGCTGCAGAGGGTTTAGAGAAATACTTGGGATCTCGTTACCCTGGTACAAAGCGGTTTGGTCTTGAGGGTGGTGAGAGTTTAATTCCGTTAATCGATGAATTGATTCAGCGTGCAGGCGGTTACGGTGCGAAAGAGATTGTCATCGGTATGGCGCACCGTGGCAGGTTGAACGTCCTTGTTAATACGCTCGGTAAGAATCCGAAAGATTTGTTTGATGAGTTTGATGGTAAGAAGTTGGTAGACACTTCTGGTGATGTGAAGTACCACCAAGGTTTTTCTTCGAACGTGATGACCCCTGGCGGCGAGGCGCACCTTGCTCTTTCATTTAATCCATCTCATCTAGAGATTGTGTCTCCGGTGGTTGAAGGCTCGGTCCGAGCTCGACAAAATCGCCGAGAAGATGTGGTTGGTAATACCGTTTTACCGATTATCATGCACGGTGATGCTGCTTTTGCTGGTCAGGGCGTTGTAATGGAGACATTTCAAATGTCTCAAACACGCGGCTACAGGACAGGTGGCTCGGTGCACATTGTGATCAATAACCAAGTTGGTTTCACCACCAATAAGCAAATCGATGCACGCTCGACAGAGTACTGTACTGATGTTGCAAAAATGATCCATGCTCCTATATTGCACGTCAAT
>NZ_LWFT01000583.1:0-1334 GCF_001635105.1 Oleiphilus sp. HI0079 | reverse complement strand
CAGACCTGCGCCAAGCGCATTCGCCTCACCTGAGTTATGAGACCGTTGCATCCGCCAATAATCTGTCAAAGTCCTACCACTTACACGGTAAACTTCGAACGCGCGTTGCAATCGCTGAGTATCTGAAGGCTTAATTCGCTCTGCCGACTCCGGATCAATATCTTTTAGCAAGCTGTGGATGTGCGCCCACCCCTTTTCCTCAGCAAGCCGATTAATCTCTTTTCGAACACCTTCATCCGCTGACGGCATCGCTGCAATTCCGTCACGTAGCACGCGAAAGTACATCATCGTGCCGCCAACCAACAACGGTATCCTGCCTTTTTCGCTGATCTTGCGCATCTCACTCAACGCATCTTCATAAAACCGCGCTACAGAATATGACTCAATTGGGTCGAGAATATCAATCAGCCTGTGTGGCGCCTCAAGCAATTCCTCAGCGGTTGGCTTGGCAGTACCAATATTCATGTCACGATAGATCAGCGCAGAGTCCACACTAACAATATCAACCGGCAAATGTTTGCAAAGCGAAATGGCTAAATCGGTCTTACCAGATGCAGTCGGCCCCATCAGACAAATCGCAGGAGGTAACGATTCTAACGCTACGCCATTGCCAACCAACGCTATCGACCTCGCAAAAAGAGCTTATCAAGCTCAGGCATTGATAACGCAGTCCAAGTAGGTCGTCCGTGATTACACTGCCCGCTTCGCTCTGTCTCCTCCATGTCTCTCAGCAAGGCATTCATCTCAGCTTGCGTCAGCACTCGATTTGCTCTTACCGAACCATGACATGCCATGGTTCCCATCAACTCGTTCGCTTTTGCTTCAAGCTGATCTGAATAGCCACTACCCAACATATCACTGAGCACATCTCTCACCAGCTGGACAACGTCCACCTTTTGCAGAATAACTGGCACCTCTCGAACTATCAGTGCCTCTGGGCCGCTCCGCTCGACTAACAAGCCAAACTTGCGAAGCTCATCTGAGCACTCTTCAGCCACATCAGCCTCCCTAGAGCTCACCGCCAAAGAAATAGGTACTAACAGCGGTTGAGCCTGAATACCGGCACCGTAAAAGTCGGCTTTCATTTGCTCGTAAGTAATACGCTCATGCGCTGCGTGCATATCTACGATGATCAGACCAGAGGCATTTTGCGCAAGGATATAGATACCGTGCAGCTGAGCTACGGCAAACCCCAAAGGATATTCCTCAGCGCCGCCCTGACTTGCCCCGTCCTGCAGAGTATTCTGACCCACAACGGATTGACGGAAGGCGCTACTCTGCGCAACGCCAGAATCTGCATAACCGGCTTCTGCCACCGAATTCGAAGCGGCACT
>NZ_LWFT01000582.1:0-5001 GCF_001635105.1 Oleiphilus sp. HI0079 | reverse complement strand
GAGTATTAGGTGGATTCGAAACATCAAAGCCATAGTTAACCAAGGTATCAGGATCATAAAGATACTCATATTCGTACTCCTCAAGATCAGACACACCATCGCCATCCGTATCCGTGCTTAACGGGTTCGAATAGAAAATACGCGGATCGCCACTAACGTTGAACTCGAGATCGTCCGTTAACCCATCACCATCCGTATCCGTCTGATCACCTCGAGTCCTAATTAAGCCCATCGGCACGCTATTGTTTGCGCAATCAACGACATCAACGTTCGGATTGTTACCTTGCCGCTCTCCAAAATCACTGAGGCCATCACCGTCCGTGTCTGTTTCGTCGGGATTTGTGGTGTAATAAGGTTGGTCTGCAACAAACGTCGGTCGAACCTCCTCGAAATCGCTCAACCCATCACCATCGGTGTCGCTTAGGTTTCTATCCGCGCCGAACAACGCTTCTTCCCAATCAAAGAGCCCATCTCCATCGGAATCAATAATGGAAGATTTTCCGTCTACG
Source organism: Oleiphilus sp. HI0079 (assembly GCF_001635105.1). Lineage (NCBI taxonomy): Bacteria > Pseudomonadati > Pseudomonadota > Gammaproteobacteria > Oceanospirillales > Oleiphilaceae > Oleiphilus > Oleiphilus sp. HI0079. Next base: position 4,492 of record NZ_LWFT01000582.1, on the reverse strand, counting down.
GCGTCTTTTGGATCAAGAAAAGCGGTATCGTTTTCCACTAGGTCTGACAGGCCGTCGCCATCCGTATCAACAAGCAAGGGGTTCGACAGATAATCCGCGATGTTGCGGTTGGCAGCACCATCAATTTCGACAAAATCCGTCAAACCATCGCCATCTGAATCCGCTGAATAAGGATCCGTTCCATGGACTTCTTCTTGCGCATTCGTTAACCCATCTCCATCAAAGTCTGACGAGCCATCGTTGTCTTGAACATCTAGCACTCCATCTAGGTTGACATCCTTACTGATGGCGGTATTGGGATCAGTACCGAGCACAAACAACTCAAAGTAGTCGTTCACCCCATCACCATCTTTATCAGCATCAAATATATCCGTGCCATAAAGATTCAACTCTTCCAAATTCGTCAACCCATCTGAATCACAATCTTCATTACCGTCGGATACATCATTAGGATCCGAGTCGCTATTGAATTCATCTGGATCGAGCGGGCAGGATCCGGGGTTAACACTGCCAAATTCCAATTCTTGTTGATCGGTCAAACCATCGTTATCCGAATCTACCTTGTAACCAGCAAGCGCTGAGCTAAGTTCATCCGCTTCTCGACCATCGCTAAGGCCATCACTGTCGCTATCAACAAGGTAGTTACTGATATCACGGTATGCATCAAAGCTGTCTAACACGCTTTGCCCACCCAACATTGTATTTGCATCGCCCGCATTGGCATCATCAAAACCGGCATATTCCTCATACCACCCAGGAATATTGTCGCTATCACTGTCTCCGACCTGGAAGCGCGAAAATTTTATGTAGCCTGTGGATGGTGAACTTGGATCATCATATGCGCTTAATAACGCTGCATCTTCTTGTGCGGCAATAAGAACAATCGGGTTCTGTACAAATCCATCTCGCGTGTAAGACCAATAATCGTTCGGTGCGTTCGGGTCAGGAATAAACTTTATGACTAATTGCTGTTGGCGATTAGTGGTAACTGTTTGCAGATCCGTACTGCCTACTTGAAGCGCCTGAGTGAACTTAAGCTCACTCTCTGCATTAGCTGCTAGGAATTGCGATGTAGCAGGCAGATAGATGTGACCAGACCCAAAACGGATTCTTTTATTGCTAAGAGAGTTATCCACAAGTAATGGGCCATCTAAATCTAACCCATCTGGATTGAGATTTTGTGGGGATACTTGACTCGAAGCTGACGATGGATTGCGGAATTCATAAGCAGAAAAAACAATTGGATCTTCTAAAACCCACAGCTTGCTCTTTACTGCCGGATCATCCCAAACACCATTTGAAATTGAAACGGTACCGACTAACGACGACTCAAGAGAATAGCTCGTCTTATTAAAGAAATGCTGAGTGTATGTTCCGCCAATATCGTTGCTTTCTACAATCAGGTAAGAACCCTGATCTAGAACAGCGGTTACTGGTTCGCCAGAAGGTAAAGTGAACGCATTAACGAACGCAGGCGTCGCTCCTGATAGATCGTACTCTCGAACCAAACCATCATCAAAGCCAACATAAAGCGTATTATCGGAGCCCGGTTCCGCACCGAACGCCATGCTAGTCACGATACCGTTCAATAAGGTATTGGGAATGGGCTCTAGGTAGTCCCCGCTTGTTCCATCCATTAGATAAACGAGCGATAACTCTGAGTCGGAGAGCGCCACCTTAGATGACGATGAATTCTCACTTGATGCAACGATGCCAGGACGTTTACTAAACAACCAGCTCGCGTAGCATGTGCCTTCGGGTATTGGCGAATACCCTTCCCGATATCGATAGTCGGCTAAGTCACCCAAATCAAGCCGATTAACCGGCGCGTCGGTTAGCTCAGCACCGTCTAAAACACCATCGGTGTTAGTATCATCCGAACGAGGGTCGTAGTTATTGTGAACCTCAAATCCATCGCTCAATCCATCCCCATCAAAGTCAGTACTATTGCCTTGACCGCTTCTAGCCTCTGTCTTAGTTATTTGCACCTCTACTGCATCAGAAAGGCCATCACCATCGCTATCAGGATCAGTTGGGTCTGTACCTAAGACGTTCTGTTCATAACCATCTTCCAAGCCATCTTGGTCTGTGTCAGCAACATTTGGATTCGTATTTAGCGCATACTCGTCCGCATCGAGAATACCATCTCTATCAAGATCTCTCTTTGACAGATCCGCATCGTTGAAATCGACAAAATCGTTTTCATCTGTTGGATCAGACCCTCGAAGTCGAATCTCATAATAATCACTATTACCATCATTATCAGAATCTGCTGCAAACAGGCTTAATCCTGAGAACGTTGTCGCTCGAAGCTTGGACTCTTCCAAATCCGTCAAACCATCCAGGTCACTATCGGCACTTCGCATATAAGACTTGATAGACGTATTTACCAGATCAAGTTCTTCCAAATTTGCTAGGCCATCTCGGTCAAAATCGTCCGGTATGCCTTGCCCTACTGCGCTGCAAGCAGGATCAAATATAAAATAATCTTCAGAGTTTCGAACTCCGTCACCATCAAAGTCTTCATCTGACTCGGCACCGAAACCATAGCCCAAAACAACTGGTTGCTCAGCGGGAAGCCTGTTAGGGCCCACTAAATTATCATCAGATGGATCGATATCGTGAAGATAAAACTCAATCGTGTCTCCTACAAGGTCTCCAGCTGTCTCATAAAACGACAGTGTAAAGTTTTCGCCTCTTTGACCATTTTTCTCCCAAACAGGTATAAAGTTATCGAAGACCTGAGAGGCAAATGCGTTATTGACAGATAATGAGCTACCGAGGGGGGCATAGGACTGATCAATCTCAAAGGCAGAATTATTTAGATCGACTACTGTTGAGCCTGCGACCGAAGACTGAGTAATTCCCCTCTCACCATCAATATCAAACGCATAAAAAGCCGATAATGTTTGGCCGTATTCTAGCTCAAGATCAATTGTCGGTAGCGTATAAATTGCGCCATCAGCATCGGTAACGAGCGATCCATCAACAATCCACTGTGGCGTAAAATACTTAGCCAAAAACTGATTATTGGCGAAGGAGTTCAAATCAAGCGAAGCCGAAACAACACGATCAACGACCGAAACGCTGCTGTAAACAGGAACTAGGCCTGTCGGAGCACCAATTTTTAGCGCCGTCATTTGATCTAACGATGCGACAACATCTCGGGAGTTATCAACCTCGTCATCAAGCTTAAAACTAATTGTTGCACGAACTATATCTCCGAAAGCAGTGACACCCGAAGGGAACGAATAAGGAGCAGAGGTCGAAAGCATTACATCACGAAAAAATGCGGTCGTCGCGTCATTCAGTTGCCACCGAACCTCTATAGCACCAGAAAGGAAACTAAGCCGGTCCTCGAACTCAAAGTTGATACCGTCCCCGGGCAAGAATGCATCAACGCTAAAGCTAAAATCATTTAAGCCTATAACCGGAGCTGCAGCTTCCGTAAGAAAATCCCCCTGAGCGTCGCGAAGAGTAACAACCAGATAATCTTTTAACCTCACCTGCCCACTCGAAAGAGTTAGCCCTTTGTTCTCGGTATTTAATGCTGATACGTCTTCAACGATATATTTGTCGACACCGTTGATACTGGTAAGGGACCGGCGTTTTATAACCCAATCAGCCTTTAATTCATCTGAAAGAGAGACCGGAGTTGCTCCCAAAAATAAGCTGACCTTTTCTCCCGGCGACAATGCCTGTGAACCACCAAAAGTCAGTTCGACGGTATTTCCAGCAGAATCAAAAACAAGTACGTCGTCGCTAACAGCAGAAAGCAAAGATTTATAAGAAACAAACAAGAATCCGTCAATTAAACGTGCTTTAGCGTCGCTAACAAAGTTCTCTCGCGCTTTCACGAAGCTTTCAAAAGACTGAGAGACAAAATCATATCTGTCGATTTGACCATTCTCATAAATAATGAACAAAGCATTATTGACCGTATCCGAAACAAGTACATGAGGCTTGTATGTGCTAGAAACATCCAAGCCCTTCTCTGCAGGTAGGCGCAATACTTCATTACGATTGAGTTCCGTCGATTCAATAATCAAAAGCGACAAAGAGTCATCAATGAAAGCTTCGATACCAAGCCCCGCATCTGAATGGATTGGCGTCGTTAATCCGCGATCCGTCTTAAATGTCGACAGACATACTCTTAAAGAAGGCGTCCGGCGAAGGCCTGACGTATCTACTAAACCTGCGCCCTGCCCTAGCGCTTCACCAAAAGAGATAGTCTCATCCAAAGAACTACATGCGGCATCTCCGGGAACAGCATCATCGCTGTCTGCAACACCGTCGCCGTCACTATCGCTATCGACGCCGGCAACGATGGATAGAATGCTCTTCGATTCGTTGGATCCGGAACTTGTCACAAAAAGCTCATACTCTTTCCCATATTCAATAGAAAGAGAGTTAGTGGCGCCCGTTTGCATTGCACTAACACCCTGTTTATTGCGATCACTCCAACGCGTAAAAAGATCTCCGTTTAAAAGCG
>NZ_LWFT01000581.1:0-7925 GCF_001635105.1 Oleiphilus sp. HI0079 | reverse complement strand
CAAGATCGAACATGCATTTATAGAGATAGGCGCTTATTAAACCGAGGCTTTATAAAAAGCGCTCTTTCCCAAAGAATTGATTCGACCCTATTACTGTTCACACTCAGAAACGCAATAACAACATACTCTTGATAAACTTTGGGCGAGATAAGAAGGCGAAAGACTGCTTGCGGTCGATGTATTGAAACAGCATGACCATCCTCGCAAAAGACAAGCAGCTTTATTTAGGAGGAAGGAGGCAGGAGGTTTTCATCGCTCCAAAAGCATTTCTAAGCTATCTTTTAATGATTCACTTTAAATACATCGGAACTTGTAATGAAGCATGCGCTTCTAGTTTTTCTAATCGTATCATTTGTATACTCCGATCATATTTACGCTCAGCGTCTATTCAAGATCTCGACCGTCGCCAATGCAGAGCTTCTGCCCAATGTGATAAACAATGTTAGAGCCGCTTATGAGTTACTCGGCATCAAGTTAGAGATTACGCCGCTACCCGCGCAAAGGTCGTTGCTTGAAGCGCAGAAAAATATTGTCTTTGACGCAGAGCTTGGTCGCGTCGTTCAGGCTGAGAACCAGCTTAGCAACCTAATCAGAATACCAGTCAGTTTGACGGAGTTGAGCTTGGTGGCCGTCGCTCATAACAAACTACAAGGCTTATCTGGCCAGCAAGGTATTGAGAGCCTCGAACAATTCCGTGTCGGTTCCATGCGAGGGCTTGTCATAACAGATCTTCTCCTCAAACACATCGATAACCAGCTGGTTGATCGCACGAAACAAGGTTTTGACATGTTGCTGTACAAGAGATTAGAAGTGTTTGTCATACCCAAATTTATGGTGAGTAAGCTACCAATAAAACTCTTGGATGGTGGCTATATTATTCACGAGCCACCGCTATTGCGCGTCAAAATCTTTCATTTCGTACACAAAAAACATCAGGCGCTTATTCCTGACATTACCGCCGCGCTCAGCGAGGTAACAGGAAACCCAATAGAATAAAATAGATCTTATGCAGCCCTGTAAGCCATCGCCAAATGGCGATCTCGCCTGTCGTCGATACGCAGCAGAAATTGGTGGCGAATAGCGGACTAAGACAAGAAACGAGATACACATTTTCTTCTTATAGCATTGCGAGCATTCAGCTAGAATCCAACCTTTACCTCAAATAATCAAAAGTTTAGCACTGTCAATTTTTCGTCATTCTTTTCTCTAAGTCTCATATTCCATTCACTAAGTCCCGTTTACGCACAACCAACCAGACAGTCAGGCCTCGGGGAAACCTATATCAAATCTTATTGATATAGTTGCTATATCAAAGTTTGTTGATATACTTTTGCCCATGAACCAAATCGCCTCGAAAATTGAATCTCTCGTTTCAGCCCAAGAACTTGCGTCTACGCAAGTGGATTTAGTGGCGCAAAAGCTAAAGGCGTGCGGGGATGAGTTACGCATTCAGGTTCTGCAATGCTTGCGAGCCGATGCATTCGGCGTACTTGAGCTGACACAGATATTCGATACCAAACAGTCGGGCATGAGCCATCACTTGAAGGTTCTAAGCAAAGCAGGGTTGGTAGAGGCGCAACGTGAAGGTAATTCGATTTTCTACCGGCGCCCGATTCAAAAACAACGCGGTATTGAGTTTTTGGTCGCCTCACAATTGTTTGGCATACTTGATTTGCTTCCTCTGCACCCGGACATAGAGCGCCGTATGCAAGAGATTCGCGACCAGCGCGCTGTTCAGTCACAAGCTTTTTTTAATCGAAATACCGATCGGTTTGCGGAGCAGCAAGAGCTGATTTGTGATCACGAGCAATATGCACAAACTAGCCTAGACTTGCTGCAGGCCAGTGTGAGTGGCGCGAATGCGCGTGTGCTCGAAGTAGGCCCCGGAGAAGGCCGATTTTTAAGCATGCTTGGCGCTTATTACAAGCAAATTGATGCCGTTGATACATCCCAACAGATGCTCACGAAAGCAAAGCTGCACTGCCAAGAAAGCAAGCTCAAAAACGTCACCTTGATTCATGGCCAAACCGGCGACTTAGTTAAACGAGGCGCTCAGTATTCCGGCGTTGTGATGAACATGGTGCTGCACCATGTACCGGCGCCTGCGCAGTTATTTAAAGAATGCGCGCAGTTAATCGAGCCTGAAGGCGCATTAGTTGTGTGCGACTTATCTCACCACAACCAAGATTGGACAAAAGAGAACTGCGGTGATTTGTGGCTTGGTTTTGAAACAGAAGAATTAACGAACTGGGCAGAATCTGCCGGGTTTTCAGAAGACGAATCGGTGTTTATTGGACTTAGGAATGGCTTTCAAATTCAAGTACACCGCTACATTAGACGCTAGTGTTGGCACATTACCAATATCGATAAAGGAAGTTTTCGCATGAGTGAATACAGCATTTTTACTTCAGAGTCCGTGTCTGAAGGACACCCCGACAAAGTCGCAGATCAGATTTCAGACGCTGTACTGGATGCGATTATTGCGCGAGACCCGCACGCTCGGGTTGCCGTCGAGACGCTTGTAAAAACAGGCATGGCCGTTGTCGCCGGCGAAGTAACCACATCGTGCTATGTTGATCTTGAAGACATTGTTCGTGATGTTATCACCGGTATTGGTTACAACAGCTCAGAAGTTGGGTTCGATGGCGAAACCTGTGCGGTATTGAACGGCATTGGTAAGCAATCGGTCGATATCAACATGGGTGTAGATCGTGCCAAGCCGGAAGATCAAGGCGCAGGCGACCAGGGTTTAATGTTTGGTTATGCAACAAACGAAACCCCTACTCTGATGCCCGCTCCGGTTTACTACTCGCACCTGCTCGTGCAGCGTCAGTCAGAAATGCGTCGTAATGGCACGTTACCTTGGTTGCGCCCTGATGCAAAATCACAGGTTACCATTAACTATGAAGGCGATACGCCGCGCGTTGATGCGGTTGTTCTTTCTACTCAGCATGACCCAGCTATCTCGTTGGACGATCTGCGCGCAGCCGTTCTTGAAAACATCATCAAGCCGGTACTACCTGCTGAGTGGCTTCACGAAGGTACGCTGTATCACATCAACCCAACAGGCAACTTTGTGATTGGCGGCCCTGTCGGTGATGCAGGCCTTACAGGTCGTAAGATTATCGTGGATACCTACGGCGGTATGGCGCGTCATGGTGGCGGCGCCTTTTCTGGTAAAGATCCATCGAAAGTTGACCGTTCAGCAGCGTACTATGGCCGTTATGTGGCGAAGAACGTGGTTGCTGCAGGCCTTGCTGATCGTTGCGAAATACAGGTTTCTTACGCAATCGGTGTAGCAGAGCCAACATCTGTATCAGTTAACACCTTTGGTACCGGCAAGATCTCGGATCAAGACTTGGCAAAAGTAATTCGAGAAGTGTTCGATTTGCGCCCCTATGCGATTCAAACTCAACTAGACTTGCTCAACCCAATGTACCAAATCACAGCGGCCTACGGTCACTTTGGGCGTGAGCCTCAGGAAGTAAGCTATGAATACGTTGAAGGTGGCGAGACTAAGACCAAAACATTTACCGCCTTCACTTGGGAAAAAACAGACCGAGTAGATGAACTAAAGAAAGCAGCAGGCGTATAACTAACTAGCGCCGAGTGGCACACAGCCGCTAACCGCAAACGATTATCAGCGTGTTCCTCACACGACACGCTAACACGTAAAGGAAAGAACATGAGCACGAATTTGCAAGCAGTAGAAAACGGTTTCACTGACTACAAAGTAGCGGACATCAATCTCGCAGATTGGGGTCGCAAAGAGATAGACATTGCTGAAGGTGAAATGCCGGCATTGATGGCGCTTCGTCGAAAGTACAAAGCGGACCAACCTCTAGCGGGCGCTAAGATTATGGGTTGTATTCATATGACCATTCAAACAGCCGTGTTGATCGAGACATTGGTTGACCTTGGTGCAGAGGTACGTTGGTCGTCTTGTAACATCTTCTCGACCCAAGATCATGCAGCCGCTGCAATTGCAGCCGCTGGCATTCCGGTTTTCGCCTGGAAAGGTGAAACCGAAGAAGAGTTTTTATGGTGCATTGAGCAAACCATTCTTGCAGAAAAAGACGGTACAGCGGTATGGGATGCGAACATCATTCTTGATGATGGTGGCGATCTAACCGAGATGGTACATAGCAAATACCCTGACCTGCTTAATGATATTCACGGCATTTCTGAAGAGACAACAACGGGTGTGCATCGTTTGTTGGAAATGCTTGAAGAAGGTTCTTTGAAAGTGCCGGCGATCAATGTAAATGACGCTGTGACGAAATCAAAGAATGATAACAAATACGGCTGCCGTCACTCTTTGAACGATGCAATCAAGCGTGGTACTGACCATCTTCTTTCAGGAAAGAAAGCGCTTGTTATCGGCTATGGCGATGTGGGCAAAGGCTCTGCAGCCTCTCTTCAGCAGGAGGGCATGATTGTAAAAGTCACTGAAGTGGATCCGATCTGTGCCATGCAGGCATGCATGGACGGCTTCGAAGTTGTCTCTCCATATATCAACGGTGAAAACACCGGAGAACCAGGCTGTGTTGATACAAGCCTTCTGGGCAAAACGGATCTAATTGTTACCACAACAGGAAACACCAATGTCTGTGACGCAAACATGCTTCAGGCGCTTAAATCTGGTGCCGTGGTATGTAACATCGGTCACTTCGATAACGAAATCGATACCGCCTACATGCGCGAGCACTGGGAGTGGGATGAGATCAAACCTCAAGTTCACAAGATCTACCGCAACAAAACGGAGAACGATCATTTGATCCTTCTTGCAGAGGGTCGTCTTGTAAACCTAGGCAATGCGACTGGGCACCCTAGCCGTATTATGGATGGGTCGTTCGCCAACCAAGTACTTGCTCAAATTTACTTGTGGGAAGCGAAGTTTGCCGATCTACCGGCAGAAGAAAAGCCAGCCAATGTCTATGTAAAAGTACTTCCTAAGAAGCTTGATGAAGAAGTAGCAAAAGATATGGTAGAGGGTTTTGGCGGCGTATTAACACGCCTGACAAAAACGCAGGCAGACTACATCAACGTGCCGGTTGATGGTCCTTACAAGCCAGAATCTTACAAGTACTAATTAGAACGCTGAGGTAGGCTGAAGCATCTGACGCCAACCTCGGTTTCAAGAACGAGATTATTCATGGAAACCCAAAAACAGTTTAAACGTCGTTTCAGCTTTGAATTCTTCCCACCAAAAACCGAAGAAGGCAAAGAGAAGCTTCAGGTTGTTCGTGACGAACTTGCTCGCCGTAAACCAGATTTCTTCTCGGTGACATATGGTGCAGGTGGTTCCACGCAAGAGCGCACGATCGACACCGTGCTGCATTTTCAAGATCAAGGGATTTCTACTGCACCGCATTTGTCATGCGTTGGATCCAGCAAAGAAGAGATCGCGAAACTGCTCGATTTATATAAAGAACGTGCAGTGAACCGAATCGTTGCGCTACGTGGTGATCTTCCCTCGGGCATGGGCGGATCAACAGGTGAATTAAAGTACGCGAACGAACTGGTCGCTTTCATTCGAGAACATAGCGGCGATCACTTTAATATAGAAGTAGCGGCCTACCCTGAGTTTCATCCACAAGCGCCGAGCGCGGAAGTGGATTTAGAAAACTTCAAACGCAAGGTGGATGCTGGCGCAAGTAGTGCGATTACACAGTACTTTTATAATCCGGACGCTTATTTTTACTTTATTGATCGGGTTGAGGCGATGGGTATTAATATTCCAATCGTCCCAGGCATTATGCCAATCACCAACTACTCCAATTTAATGCGTTTCAGCGATATGTGTGGAGCGGAGATTCCTAGATGGATTCGCAAGCAGCTTGAAGCGTATGGTGATGATAAAGCGAGCATTGTAAAATTTGGCGAAGAAGTGGTGACCCAAATGTGCGACACATTGCTAGCGGCCGGCGTGCCAGGCATACACTTCTACAGCATGAACCAAGCAGAACCCTCACTCAAGATTTGGGATAACCTTGGACTAAGCGATAACGAGAAAATCAAATTCTGATCACTCGCGCCTAAAGCAACACAATACAATGGCTTGCCCTACTCCGGCAGGCCATTTTTTTTTGCCGCTCTACTTTTACTCGTCGCCCATTCCAACCATAATCATGCAGAGATAAACGAACAGGCTAAGCACTCAAGTTGCATATTCCAACAACAAAATCTCCAAGGAGACGGTGTGGGTCAGAATATTGATAAAACCCAGTTTAGCGATCAGGATTATGCCGATTTCAGAGATGCACTCAATTACAATCTTCGCACTTTCCGCGCACTTTTAGCTGAACCCGGTTTTGGTGAAGGGCCTCAGTCTTATGGTTCTGAGCTTGAGCTGTATCTCGTCGATAAAAATGCACATCCTAAACCCATCAATGAAATCATTCTGAACGACGCCAAGGATACGCAGCTTACTTTAGAGTTGAACCAATTTAACCTCGAATATAACTTTTTACCCTTGGTGAATGAAGCCGCGCCATTCTCTAAAATGGAGCAGCAAATGCGCTCCGCTCTGGGATTTCTTGATGAAGTAACAGCCCGTCATGACAGCCGCATTCTACCGATCGGCATCCTACCAACTTTGCGCGCGCAAGACATGGGACGCGATGCGATCACTGATCTAACGCGCTATCACGTGCTCGCCGATGCGCTGAGAGCAAAACGCGGGGAAGACTTCCAGATACACATCGAAGGGCAAGATCAACTTGAAATGTCCTGGAGTGACGTGTCGCCCGAAGGCGCAAATACCTCTTTCCAGTTTCATTATCGTGTTTCACCAAGCGAGTTTGCCGGTAGCTACAATGCCGCGCAGTTGACCACCCCTCTGGTGCTGGCCCTAGCCGCCAATTCGCCGTTTTTTCTTGGCCAGCGGTTGTGGCAAGAAACCCGTATAGCCCTCTTCAAACAATCGATTGACTATCGACTTGAGGATACACTCGAAAAGCATTTGCCTGCGCGCGTGCTCTACGGCTTGGGCTGGGTTAGAAAAAGTATCTACGAGTTATTGGCCGAGAGCGTTTATCTGTTTGAACCGATATTACCCATACTGTCAGATCGCGATTCACAGGCAGAGTTAAAAGCGGGAATGGCCCCCAGCCTTGATGAGCTTCGACTTCATCAAGGAAGCGTATGGAGCTGGAATCGGCCCATCTACGACCCAAATGATGGCGGACATCTGCGTATCGAAACGCGCGCATTTCCCGCAGGTCCAACTCCTGCCAACATGGCCGCAACAGCGGCACTGATAAGTGGATTTATGAAAGGTCTTTTGCCTATTATTGACGAGTTAATCTCAGGCCTGCCTTTTCGATACACTGAGCAAAACTTTTACCGTGCTGCAAAATATGGCCTCAATGCAAAGTTGTTCTGGCCAAACCTGAAAAGCGGTATTCTGGAAGAACGACCAGTTATCGATCTCTTGCGTCAACTGCTACCAACAGCAAAACGCGGGCTCGAAGAGCTTGGGGTCGATGCCAGCGAAATTCACAAACAGCTTAGTTTGATCAACGACAGTCTCAATGCAGAGATGAATGGCGCACGGTGGCAGCGAATGATGTTCGCGCTTCTGATCAATCAAACCGACGAGTTGAGCGCTCTGAACGAACTGGTTGAACGCTACTATCAGCAATACCAATCAAACAAACCGATACACGAATGGAGTCTGAAACTTTGAGTATAGAGCAAGCACCCTCACAGCTTCGGCGTATTGCGCTGTCAGGCGGCGATCAGCAAGCACAGCGAGAGAAGCTACTTGGTAACTCTGCAGAACAATTTCTTAACAACCTCGGCGGCGCAACAGCTATTTTCCTGGAAGGAGAGAACACCGAGACCACGCGGGTGTTATGCACCTTGCTACACGGAAACGAGCCCTCTGGAGCACGCGCAGTTTACGACTACTTGCACTCTGG
>NZ_LWFT01000580.1:0-6073 GCF_001635105.1 Oleiphilus sp. HI0079 | reverse complement strand
AGTCTCTGTTATGAAGGTATTATAAAAAAGATCGTGTTGCTTACATCTCAATTCGATTACCTATTTACTCTACTACTAGTTCTTTTACAGGGATTTGAAGGTTATGCCTCTTCAGAAGGAGTTTTTTCGATTATCTCGTCGTTACATATTGATATTCGTTGTTTGCAACATTCAATGGTTTTTTAGACACATTCGAGTCGATGACGATTGGAAGCTACAGGCACTTAAAACTTTCTCGGAAAACAAATGGGTAATTGCATTCGATTTCTTCATAGCGCCAATAGGTTTTTGCGCTCTTTTCGCCTCGTGTGGATTCTATGCTGTCAACTTCGTTAAAAGAGAAGAGCAGATAGTAAGAGAGCTAGTTAGTGTTATTTTGCTATTTTTTATTTTTGCCGCGGGCGTAGTCCTTTATTCGTATTGGACCCTTAACCACGAATCCATGGAATTAATATTGGCGAAGAGATCAAATTACGGACAGTATTTGGCTGATCATTGTATGGGGACACAAGAAATTGCGGCGTTTGGCAAATGCTCATCTAAATACTACGACACGCAGTATCTGCAGATAATATCTAACTCGCTTGGTCTTCTCGTTATATCGGGGCTTTTCTGTTTCGATTTGTTCAAGGCATTAAAGGTCTCGAAGGGTATTCAGGATAGTTCTTTTAAGAAGATATTACCTCCATATAAAAAGGAGTTGTGGTTTATTGGCTTTGCACTTTTGATAACCTACTCTTATTCAATGTTTGTGCATCCTTTTACGGTGGGTAGCTGGAGTCATGTACAGCGGGTTTGGGAGCGCTGGCAAAGCTTAAACGTTGGCGTTTTAGCATTTTTTTCAAGTATCGTAATTTATTGGGCGGCTACGTATAGCTCAAATAAACAAAGACAGAGAAACTTTGAGGCAAATAGGGCTTTTTTGCCTCAGGCATTGAGTGATCTGACCGCATACAATAAAAAATGCGCTGCATTCCTTGGAGGGGTGCGTAATATTGTTGTTACTTCAAAAGGCACGAAAGTTCGTGGTGACTGCCCCGAGTTACCGCATGCGGATATAATGGTCTTCAAGGAATGCATATCTTTCTCAACTCCTGCCATAGGCGAGCATCTAGCGCATATCTTACGTAAGCTTCAAATTAACCATGCTAGGCTTTCGGCTCTCAAGGATGAGGTAAATGATTCAACATATGTTGTAGTCGAATTGGACGTAATTTCCTATGTATATGGCCTGGGCGAGTTGCAATCGTTGATCGACGCTACTTTTGACTTTGCTCGGCGCGAAACTTCCGTGATTTCGGCGAGACACAGCCTTGAGAGTTTTCAGTCGGCATTTAGTACCATAGGAATTCATTTGTCTGCAGACGCCCGGTTGACGGAATTTGTAAAAAAAAGAATAACTTAAGCGTTCTGTTAGGATAGGTTTTACGCTCGTAATGGCGTCCGCGGCATCTCAGTAGAAACGTTGTATCCGCACTCTGGACATCGAATGGTCTTGAGCGTGTAGGGGCGCCTGGTAAGGAAGAGTTGAAAATATGCCTACATGCTTCGCATATAAACTACCTTGGGTCGTACTCCTTTTTACGCGTGTTGTTGTAACTACTTTTTGGAGGTGGGCATAGTGTCTTAGGGTTCAGTTTTCTTTGCTTCATGATATCCACCTCGCATACCGACTTGTCGTCATATTCGGGTTCGAATGCCCCATTTGAAGTGATACCCAGATAATCGGTTTACCGTTGCTTAAATGGCGTGAAGGGAAAAAAGGGGACGCATTTATTTTTGATACGCCTTAGCGCCCGTAGTCTTGGCCGTTTCGATTTCGTCCTTCTTGGTTTTGATCACGACAAATGCAACCCACAGAAACAGGAAACCAATAGCAAATTCTCTCGATGTTTGCAGCCAAAAGTCGAAAGCTGACGCATCAATAGAATAGGGGGTGTTCAAAGGGCGTTTTGAATATGCGACCCCTGACGTTATATTTAAATAGACCTCATAAAAAAATGGGATTGATAGTAAGGCTAAAACAACTCTTATTGAAATAGCCGCTTTGCTATAGAGAGTGATTTGGAACTTCCCAGGCTTTCCCTGTAGATCGTCGATTGTGCTGTCTTCTTCATCACTATTTTCAGATTCGTCAAATTTGGAGAGATGCAGCTTTATCTGCTCAAAGCGTTCGGGGTGCTTTTGACGGTCAATGTGGTCATAAGCGTATAACAGCTCGCTCTGGCTGTAATTGGCGTAGTTTGGTTCTTCCATAATCTCTAAATTCCAATTTTTGCGGCTCGTCTATTTAGCGTTGACCATGTAACAGGAAAAAAAGGGGACGCATTGAAAAAAAGGGGACGCATTTATTTTTTACCTACTCGCCTCCTTCAACCTCCTCAGCCGCTTTGTTGAGCGTTCTTCCGTTCTTTGGAACACGACTGCCAACTAAGTTTGCGACCAATATAGATGGCAGCAATAGAAGGATAACCGCCTTAGGTCGATCAATGATCAGCGCTGACCCTAGCGTGATAATTAAGTAAGTGGCCAGAAAAGAAAGCGTAAACGCACTGACGTTTAAGTATTTTTTCAGCATAAAAACCAGATCACAGGCAAGGGCGACTGAACCAAGAATAAGAGCAGCGTAAGCCGCTAAGATCAGTGCTGACATGAAGTCTTCACTAATCCAAAGAAGAGCTAGGATTGTTACGCATGCTCCCAATCTGAATCTAGCTTTTGAGTCACTTTTGATATCAAGTAAGAAACTTACAAGTGCCGGTCGGCTCCAGCGTGCGTTTTGCTCCATGCTTTTTTTGCTTCCTTTTTTTGGCTGAGGTTCGAATATATCTTAGGAACTTATAGTACTCCATACAATCTGCGTATCGTGCTTGCTTGCCTTCATTGCTACCCTTTTGCAATTAGGGTTGTTTGGGGAGAAAAAGGGGGGCGCATTTATTTTTGTGAGAGGTAGCGAGTAATGAAGCTAAAAGTCTTGTGGCTCAATGGGTGCCTGATACTAATGTTGTCGAGGAACGTTTAAAACCTCAGCTTAATAGTGGTAACGAGCCTGAGCAATAATTACTTCGGTTGCTGTAACCTTGTAAACCAGCCGGTGCTCTCTGTCGATTCTGCGAGACCAATAGCCTGACCAGTTATGCTTAAGGGGCTCTGGGTCGCCCAGCCCTTCGAATGGTTGGCGTTTAATGTCTTTAATTAAGGTGTTAATGCGCTTGAGAGTTTTCTTATCGGTTTTTTGCCAATACAAGTAGTCTTCCCAAGCTGTTTCAGCCCAAGATAAAATCACTCTTCAATTAGCCCGTGTTGCTTCGCTTTGCCGCCTTCGATTTCAGCAATTGCTTGGTTTAAACGTTCTGCGTTTTTAGGGCTTGCCATTAAATAAGCGGTCTCTTCGTAAGCTTGGAAGTCTTCTAAGCTCATTACTACGGCAGGCTTACCGTTCTGACGCGTAATCATAACGGGCTTGTGGTCATCATTCACTTTATCGAGCGTACCGGCTAGTTGATTGCGGAACGCTGAATAGCTCAAAGTGTCCATAGCTAAATCCTTTGAATTCATTGTACCTATTATTGTACTTGTACTTATATTTGTACGCAAACTGATCTCCACCGTTTCTGATATGGTCATACAATCCACCTCGCATATCGGCTAGTTGTCATATTCGGGTTAGAGTGCCCCATTTGAAGCGATACCCAGATAATCGGTTTACCGTTGCTAAGATGGCGCGATGCAAAGGTATGTCGGGTTTGGTAGGGCTCGCGATACTGGACGCCTGCCTTTTTGAGGGCGGCTTTCCAGATACGCTCACGAATCTTTTTATCGTTTAGTACTTTCTCGGTTTTGGTGTCGAAAAAGACGAAAGGCTTAACGCTGTACTGCTGCTGATTTAGTAAAGCGTCAATTGCCGGTTGACTAAGATCGACAGTCCGAACGCCGCTTTTGGTTTTCGGTTGTTTGGTTTGACCTCTAACAATGGCGCGGCGAATGTATATGCGTTTGTTGTCGAAATCGATATCTTGCCATTGCAAAGCGATTAGCTCAGAGGTGCGTAAGCCGGTTTCGAAGGCGAAGGTAATGAGGTTTAAGTCATTGCCTTCTAGTTGGCTGTATATCGCTTCAATTTCGTTATCGTTAAAAGGTAGCGGCTCTCTCGTAACGACATTAAGGTTTTTGATTTTCGTTAACGGGTTTTTGGCGATGAGGTCATCTTCTAGCGCTTCGGCATAGACAGCTCGTAACGGAACAAGCACGTTGTTAATGCGTTTGTTCGAGATCGATAACGAAGCTATCCAGTGTCGAATATCAGCAGGCTTTAGCTCTGATAAAAACATATGACCAAAGCGCGGGATTAAGTGTTCCTTTAACGCGCTTGAGTAGCCGCTGATTGGCTTCGACGTATGATTCGTCATTGGCAACGCGAATATATTCTTTAACTAGGAAGGCTTTGAAGAGAGAAAATTCGCCGAGAATTGCATTTCGGAAGGGTTTACATTCCCTTGTCCCCAGCTGATCGAGCGCGTCTTGTGCCGCTCTCGTGTCATTTTCGTGCCGTTTTTGAGGCGAATTAAGACCGCTTGAGACAGTCGCAGATGTTATCTGCTCATGTTCAAGTGGTTGATCTTTATAGGAAATATCCGGCCTAGAGAGGTCTAGGCCGGTATTGCAAGTGGTGGAGGTGGCGGGGGTCGAACCCGCGTCCGTCAGCACTCTGCCATCGGCTCTACATGCTTAGATTCCGTTAATTAGTTTAACCTTCCACAGCCCAACGGGCAGGACGTGGTTGGCGATCTCAGTAAAGTTTAACCAAGTGACCCTGAGTATGCCCTTTGGCGGTCCTGTTCTGAGTGACAGACTGCAGCGCGGTACAGGCACCTTGTTACAGTCCGTTAGGGTCGAAACCCTAAAAGCGCTTTTTCACTGCTTATGCAGCTAGTTGAGCACCGTAGTTGTCATCATTTGCAACTATTGATTACAGCGATTGGAGTACGAGTGCCACTGTACACTCGGCATGCACCTTTGGTTTCGTTACCAGCGTCGAAGCCATATCACCCCCGAAACTAATGAAACCTGAAAGCGTTTGGTTTCGACCGTGTCGATTCCCGGCAAGCAGTTGAAAACTGCTTTCGCTCGTGCCTCATGTGACGTTATTTATGCTCTGTCGTCACGATTACCAGAAGTATACTGCTTGCTTGCTACATTTACCTAGATTTATCTCAGAATTCCCTTTGTCTGATAAAGAAATATGGTCACGGGTGATGAATTTCAAGTGCTGACCGCTCCTCTGCTATTGGTCTGGGCAAAAAACATGCTAAGTTAAAACCGTTGAACGTGTTGTTAATACGTGTGGCCACGCCAAATAAATCTTTAAAGAGAATCTAAGGATGGAAAACAAAAAAAATCGCCGAATATCAATACAAACCGCGGTGATGGCGAGCGTGCTCTTGGTGTGCGGCTCGATGGGGTTGGTGGCAACAGGTTTGCAATTCTATTTTGGTAAGCAGATGGCCCAAAATACGGCAAACAAACTGTATGAGACGGTGGCCAAGAACGCGCAACGTGATATTTCATTATTAGATAAGCGCGCCGAGAC
Organism: Oleiphilus sp. HI0079; assembly: GCF_001635105.1. Classification (NCBI taxonomy): domain Bacteria; kingdom Pseudomonadati; phylum Pseudomonadota; class Gammaproteobacteria; order Oceanospirillales; family Oleiphilaceae; genus Oleiphilus; species Oleiphilus sp. HI0079. The sequence goes on along the minus strand of NZ_LWFT01000580.1, from coordinate 483 downwards.
GGTGACTACGCTGATGGCCGATTACGAGGAGCATTTGCTGCCAGCGGATTACGGCTTGAACCATCCTGCTCTCAACGCTTTTGCTGATGCGATGAAGCGTGTCGACAAGGTGTATTCGATTTACTTGGGTTATCCCAATGGCGACTTGCTTCAGTTGATCAATTTGGAAAGTAGCGGTGAGGTGCGCAAAGCGCTTGCTGCTACGGATGCGCACCGTTGGGTTTTTGCTGTGCATCAAACTTTTGGTAACGAGAAAAAGCTTGTTCACTATTTTCTAGATGAAGATCTTCAAGTACTCGACGAGCCTGTTGTGATTGGTGATTTTGATTCTAGGAGCCGTCCTTGGTATCAAAAAGCGTTGCAGTCCGGCTCCCTGTCGAATACGAAGCCGTATATTTTTAAAAGTACGAACGCGCCCGGAATAACGTATACAAGTCGCGTTAGGGGAGCTGACGTTGCTGTAGGCGTTGATGTCAGCCTTTC
>NZ_LWFT01000579.1:0-6324 GCF_001635105.1 Oleiphilus sp. HI0079 | reverse complement strand
TCACTTAACAACATCCGAGATTAGTCGTCTTGTCGACCCTCTAGTCGGCGGTGTCATTTTATTTACGCGTAACTTCGAATCACAAGCACAGCTTGCTTCTTTGATTGGCCAAATTCGCGCTGCCAGAAGAGACGTTATTATTGCCGTTGACCATGAAGGAGGACGCGTGCAGCGTTTTCGCGAAGGTTTTACGAAGCTACCATGCATGCAAACACTCGGGATGGCGTATGAAATTAACAAGGAAAACGCACTCCGCGACGCAAAAGAACTCGGTTGGTTAATGGCGTCGGAGTTGCGCGCTTTCGATATCGATATTAGCTTTGCACCGGTCATGGATAGAGATTACGGTATTTCTGATGTGATCGGTGATCGCGCATTTTCGTCTGATCCAACCATTATTGTAGCGCTATGTTCTGCGTTTATCGCCGGTATGCATGAAGCTGGTATGGCGAGCACGGGAAAGCATTTTCCTGGGCATGGCGCGGTGAGCGCAGACTCGCACGTAGACATTCCGGTTGACGGTCGATCACTTGAGGAAATTACGTCTCACGATATGCGTATCTTCAAAGAGATGTGCGAGCATGGCATGGATGCTGTTATGCCGGCACATGTTATTTATCCAAAGGTTGACGACCAACCCGCCGGGTTTTCGCGCATATGGATTGATATTTTGAGAAACGATTGTCAGTTTAGTGGCGTTATATTCAGCGATGACTTGTCAATGGAGGGCGCTACTGTAGCAGGAGGCTTTGAGGCACGTGCGGATGCGGCGTTGTCAGCAGGGTGCGATATGGTTTTAGTGTGCAACAACCCTCTCGCTGCAGACGCGGTGGTTACACACCTAGCTGATTTTGAGTCAAGCGCCCAATCTAGCGCCCGCTTAACTAATATGCTTGGCAAGACACGTATAGGATGGGCTGAGCTCAGGCAAACGGAACGTTGGCGTAACGCCGTAAAACTTGCAAACCAACTTAATTCTAGAGGAGCTTAGAGATGGATATTCTAGCTAGTTTGAATGCATTTTTAACTGGTTTGGGCTATGAGGATGCCGCAGCCCAAAGCGCGATAGAGATATTCGCAGTCGTGTTACTTACTGCGCTAGCTAGCTTCGTGTCAAAGCGCGTTTTTACGCATATTGAGCACCATTTTGAAAAGACTGAAAATCTTTGGGATGACGCACTGTTGCACGCTGCCCGGAGGCCAGCATCGCTTGCGATTTGGATTATTGGCCTTTCTATGGCGGCCTACACGGCCAACAGATATGCGGATATCGCGGCCTTCGATTTGGTAGAGCCGTTGCAGCGTATTGGTGTGATCTTCTGTCTTACTTGGTTCGTTGTCGGGTTTATCGCTCATACTGAGAACCTGCTTGTCGATCCCGAGCGCGTTCGAGAGCCTATGGATCAGACAACAGTCCATGCGCTCGGAAAGCTACTGCGTGCTTCGATTATCATTACGGCAGTGCTTGTTGCCCTGCAAACACTTGGTTTTAGTATCAGTGGTGTGCTTGCATTTGGTGGTATCGGCGGTATTGCAGTCGGTTTCGCAGCGAAGGATCTATTGGCGAACTTTTTTGGTGGCTTAATGATCTACCTTGACCGACCTTTTGTCGTTGGTGATTGGATTCGTTCACCAGATCAGGAGATTGAAGGAACCGTTGAAAAGGTTGGCTGGCGCTTAACGACCATTCGCACCTTTGACAAACGCCCTCTCTACGTTCCAAATCAAGTTTTTGCGAATATTTCAGTGCAGAATCCATCTAGAATGAGTCACCGTCGAATCTATGAGAAGGTGGGCATTCGGTATGATGATGCCAAACAGCTCGAAACTGTTGTTTCTAAAGTTAAAACGATGCTACAAAATCATCCTGACCTTGATACAGAGCAAACACTAATCGTTAATTTTGATGCGTTTGGTGCCTCCTCTTTAGACTTCTTTATTTATACCTTTACCAAGACAACAAACTGGATCGAATACCACACAGTAAAACAGAAAGTGTTGGTTGAGATTATAAAGATCATCGAAGGTGAGGGCGCAGAGTTTGCGTTCCCAACATCAACGGTGCATTTGCCAGAACTGGTTAATAGTGGGCTTGCTCATAATATCGAAGAGCCAAAGCCCTGATTTGGTTTTGTGCCTTGGTTAATTCGGAGTAGAAGAATGTACGCAATTGTTGGTGGCACGGGACTGAATGCACTTTCCGGCTTCGCTGAGAGTGATAGACACACCGTTGATACACCCTTTGGTCAGCCTAGCGGGTCCATTGTTACGGGTGCCTATCACGGAAGGGACGTGTGTTTTTTGGCGCGACATGGGCAGCCTCACTCAATTCCTCCACATAAAATAAACTACCGCGCAAATATGTTTGCACTCAAGCAACTTGGGGTGACCGACGTGATCGCGATCAATGCTGTCGGAGGCATTCATAGCCATATGCCGCCGGAGGCTTTGTCGGTGCCTGATCAGATTATCGATTACACTTGGGGGCGGGAGCACACGGTCCATGATGGCACCAGTGCTGAGCTTGGGCACATTGATTTTACCGAGCCTTATGCGCAATCTATTCGCAAAGGCTTGATACAGGCTGCGAGGCGGGCAAATATTGAAGTATTGCCGTGTGGTGTTTACGCAGCGACCAATGGTCCGCGTTTGGAAAGTGCGGCTGAAGTGATGCGCATAAAACAGGATGGCGGCGATATGATCGGCATGACCGGTATGCCAGAGGCTTCGCTTGCGATTGAGCTAGGCCTTAAATACGCATGCTTAGCCGTAAGTGTTAACTGGGCCGCTGGCTTGCATGGTTTAGCGCCCATTACGATGCAGGAAATTAAAGCTGCACTTGCTAATGGCATTGTATCTGTCGAGCAGGTGCTTGCCGCGTACTTGTCGTCGACCACAGAATAGACCGCTCACTGAGCATTCATGACAAACTTCGTGCTTAGGCTTGACTAAGGTGCGTTAGGCGCAATGAGCATTAACCACCACGTGGGTTAACGATTGTAGCGCGCTAACCAGCGATCGAGCACATTCGCAAATTCTTGAATATCTCTTTGGCCCAAAGGCTTTGGGCCACCGCTTTGAACACCGCTGGCGCGCATCGTTTCCAAAAAATCCCGCATATTTAAGCGCTGCTTGATGTTCTCTTTGGTCAGTGCTTGGCCGCGAGTATTGATCACAGTTGCTCCTTTTGTAAGAACAGCGTCTGCCAGAGGAATATCTTGAGTGATCACGAGATCGCCAATGGCGGCCTGGTCCTCTATCAAATCGTCTGCCACGTCAAAGCCGGATGAAACCGTCAAACTTCGCACCTGGGTGTAACCTTGTGGTATCGGGATCGCATGATTGGCCACAAACGTGATCTCCACGCCTGTGCGCTTAGACGCCCTCAATAAGATTTCCTTAATCTGTTTTGGACAAGCGTCGGCATCGACCCATATCGCCGTCATAAAGACTCGCTAGCTTCAATGCGTTTAATGGAGATAATCATGCCTAAATAGGGGTGGTCAAGGTAATGAATCTCGCTATTTTTTATCCTTCGGCTTTGCTTAAAGGTAAAGGATTTTACGTTGATCAAACTTGAGCTTAGCGTTGTATCGCTTGAGCCTTCGCTTTTTGTATGAGCCGCAGGAATGAATAAGGCGCTGATTGGTGCGCGATCGTAGAAGGGTTTTTCGAAATATTCTAACAACGTACGATATCGCACGGTCTTTTTGAAATAATAATCAATATGTACTTCGGCATGCATGTAACGAGATCGTCGAATCACTAGCTGACCTAGATACGCCTCAGTGGGCTCTGAGATTTTCTGCTCGAGGTTTACTTCTTCGCCTTCAATCTGGGCGGGGGAGCAAATCCAGCTCCAAAACGGGCAATCGAAAGGGCGCGTTTCGGAACTCAAACGGATTGGTAGCGAGCGCGTATCGTTCGTTATTTGTTCTTGCCAAGCACCTTGACTCAAAACCATATACCCTTGCTCATTGAGTCGATCGGCTTGCCCCGCCAACGACAGCTGTGAAAGCGCATCCAGTCCAACTCTTTGGAGTGGCGACAAGGGCTCCGCGAGATACGGGAAAACAGTCAAATAGGCTTCAGCAGGCGGAGCGGTGTTTGATGCTTTCTCAAACTCAAGGATTGAAAGGTCTGGCGTGGCTTGTTTAAACAACACAAACTCAATCTGGTAAAGGTTCTCGGTATCCTCGGCAAACGCGAATGAAGCCAACAACGTTGCAGCGAGGAGAATCGCCGCAAAGCCCTTAAACAGCTGACTGATAATACTAAATACGTTCAACGACATGTCCTTTTGGCTTTATGAGGCTGGCTTCGCCAGTGATTTAATAAGTTCGCGGACTTCTTCGATTTTATCATCTGGTGTTGACGACTTAAGTTCAAAGCGAAGCCTATTGGCGCCTTCTAGCCGATAGATATGCGGCGCCTTTTGAACCAATTGTACAAGAGCTAGAGGATCAACAGTAGTTTGCTTGCCAAATTCAAAGCTACCACTTGTTGCCCCCGCATCCACTTTCAGTATTCCTAGCTTTTCAGCGTCGAGTTTTAGCTCAGCTTGCCGAAGCAGGTTCTTCGTTGGCTCGGCTAACAAACCAAAGCGATCAATCATTTCGACTTGAAGGTCTTTTAACTCACTGTACGAACGACAGCTTGCAATGCGTTTGTAGAGAACAAGTCTCGCATGTACATCGGGCAAGTAATCTTCAGGAATTAAGGCCGGTATGCGTAGGTTAACTTCCGTGCCATGCATGCTCTCCTCAAGATCAAGTTCGCTACCATCTTGCAGAGAACGAACGGCTTGTTCTAGTAGTTCCATGTAAAGTGAGAAACCAACACTTTGGATCTGCCCGCTCTGTTCTTCGCCCAGTAATTCACCGGCGCCGCGTATTTCCAAATCATGCGTGGCGAGCATGAACCCGGCACCGAGGTCTTGTGCTGCCGAAATTGCCTCAAGCCGTTTCTCTGCATCTCGTGTTAAACGTTTTTCAGCCGGAGTGAGGAGATACGCATAGGCTTGGTGATGTGACCGTCCAACGCGACCTCGTAATTGATGAAGTTGAGCAAGTCCAAATTTATCGGCCCGATCAATGATGATGGTATTGGCATTTGGTATGTCAATGCCCGTTTCAATAATGGTCGAGCAGACAAGTACATTAAAGCGCTGATGATAGAAGTCCGACATAGCTTGTTCGAGTTCACGTTCGCGCATCTGGCCGTGCGCAAAACTCACCCGGCTTTCGGGAACAAGTTTTTGCAGATACTCAACTTCCTTCTCTATATTTTTTACGTCGTTAAACAAGTAATACACTTGCCCGCCTCGTAATACCTCACGAAGCACAGATTCGCGAATAAGCGCATCTTGTTTTTGTCTGACGAACGTTTTAACCGACAGTCGTCTTGCCGGTGGTGTTGCAATAATCGATAGGTCTCGAACACCACCCATCGCCATGTTGAGAGTCCGAGGAATTGGGGTGGCGGTCAGCGTCAGAATGTCGACCTCTGCCCTTAACGCTTTGAGCTTCTCTTTTTGCTGAACCCCAAAGCGATGCTCCTCGTCAATGATCAGCAAGCCGAGGTTTTTGAACTTAATATCACCTTGAATTAACTTGTGCGTACCGACGAGTATATCTACGTCGCCATCTGTAACGCGCTTGAGGATTTTATCTTGCTCTTTAGCGGTCTTAAAGCGAGAGATGAGTTCGATATTAACTGGCGAATCAGCAAAGCGGTCACGAAAACTTTGGTAGTGCTGCTGGGCGAGAAGTGTCGTCGGCACCAATACTGCGACTTGCTTGCTAGAGTAGCTTGCGATGAACGCAGCACGCATCGCCACTTCCGTTTTGCCAAACCCTACGTCGCCGCACACTAGGCGATCCATCGGTTGAGTGCGCGTCATGTCTTGTACAACGGCATTAATCGTCGTTGCTTGATCAGGCGTCTCTTCAAACGGAAAGCCCGCACAAAATGCTCTATATGACTGACCAGGGTGGTCGTATTTAAAACCTTCTTTTGCGGCGCGTTTGGCATACACTTCTAACAATTCCGCGGCGGTATCGCGAATCTTCTCAAGCGCTTTCTGTTTGGCAGTGCTCCATTTTTCGGTACCTAATCGATGTAATGGAGCGAGTGCTTCGTCCGTCCCGCTATAACGGGATATCAGATTCAAGGAGGCTATTGGCACGTAGAGCTTTGATCCGCCAGCGTACTCGAGCGTTAAAAACTCATCGGTCATACCGTCGACACTGATGGTTTCGAGGCCGCGGTAACGACCTACGCCATGATCAATGTGGACGACAGGTGCGCCGATGCGTAACTCGG
>NZ_LWFT01000578.1:0-1263 GCF_001635105.1 Oleiphilus sp. HI0079 | reverse complement strand
TGAATGCCTGAATGACCTTCCTAAGAAGGCGATCATCATTGATGTCAGGGAACCTGGTGAAGTAGCTGAAGTAAGCGCTCCCAAGTCCGTCAATATTCCTCGCGGCGTAATTGAAATGAAAATTGGAGAGCACGCTTGCTCAGCAGACACGCCGATCTATATTCATTGTTCCACTGGAGCACGTGCGACACTGGCCGCCGAGCAACTTCAAAGAGTGGGCTATACCAACGTAATAGTCATTACCTGCGCTCTTGATCAAGTCTTGTCCGCACAAGCAGACAATTAATTCAAACCGTACATTCTCAGTAAAACGAGGTAGAGATTTTATGAGCCCCCCGATTGTAATCGACTACTACACTGATCTGCTTTGCGTCTGGGCTTGGATTGCTCAGCGTCGACTGGACGAACTACATGAACAATTTGGTGACCAGATTGCCATCAACCACTATTACATTGATCTTTTTGGTGACGTCGCTAAGAGAATAGAGCTGCAATGGACGGAGCGAGGCAGTTATGAAGGATTTGCTCAACACGTAATGCATGCAGTGCAACCATACGACAATGCGACAGTTAACGACCGTCTCTGGACAGAAGTTCGACCAAGCACTTCTGCTAATGCACATATGTTTATCAAAGCGATTTCACTCAGCTATGGACAAGACAAGGCAAAGGCCTTCGCTTTGACGCTAAGGCAAGCTTTCTTTATGCAAGCGTTAGATATATCTCAGATACCCGTTTTGCTGGAGATCGCAAAACAACACGGGCTGGAGGTCAACCGACTAAGAACGAGCATAGATAACGGCACAGCGTTAGCAATGCTACTCTCTGACTATCGAAAGGCGAGCCAACAAAATATCGCGGGAAGCCCAAGTTTTGTTATGAACAACAATCGACAAGTACTATACGGTAATGTTGGGTATCGGGTACTGCACGCTAATGTTGAGGAGCTTTTGAAAAATCCGGAGCACGAAGCTAGCTGGTGTTGATGTAGAGTTCTCACACTCAACTGCCGCAAAAAGCCTTATCCTCCAACAGATCAAAATACACTGCTCGCCCCTTATGGCGTAGTCAGTATCGTAGACCGACACCTATGAGGAGGAGGTTCCTAGAGGAAATAAAGAATCTGCACTGAAATGGGGCTCGTGTGACCGTTTTTCGATGATTTAATAGCTTGAATTCAAAGGCGTGCATGACGAAAATACGCGATCAAGGAGTAGTATCATGACATCACTTATTTTCGTGCATGGATTTTGGACAACCCCC
>NZ_LWFT01000577.1:0-4672 GCF_001635105.1 Oleiphilus sp. HI0079 | reverse complement strand
CGGTAATATTCTCATACCATCATTCGCCGTCGGCCGAACGCAGGAAATTATTTTTCGTCTTGGTGAGCTTTATCAGCAAGGTAAACTGAGACATCAGGTGGCGTATCTTGATAGTCCGATGGCCATCTCGGTGACAGAGATTTATCATCGATACAGTGATATATATAACGAAGAAGATCTGGATACCATTGAGCACCCCACCTTGCCCTCGTCAAAACGACATAAGAGTCTGCATACCTTTTTACCGATACTTCGTTACTCCTGTACCACCGATGAATCTATGGCCTTGAACCGTGTAGACAGCGGGATGATTGTGATTGCGGGCAGCGGAATGTGCAATGGTGGGCGCATCCGGCACCATTTTAAGCACAACCTTTGGCGCAAACATTCCCATGTGATTTTCGTCGGTTACCAGGCAGCAGGTACTCCAGGTCGCGCTATCATAGACGGTGCAGAGACCTTTAAGGTGGCTGGTGAGGAGGTTGTTGTTCGTGCGCAAATTCACACCATGGGCGGCTTTTCGGCACATGCTAGCCAAACGCAACTGCTTGATTGGCTCGATAACTTTAAAGAGAAGCCGCGGTTGTTGCTTGTGCATGGTGAAGACGAAGCTAAAAAGACATTGCGCAGAGCGGCGCGCGGCCGTGGTTGGGAAGCTGAGATTCCCGAGTTGGGAGATGTAATCAGTTTTTAGAGCGTCTTTGTGTCCGTATGTTTTCTACTGCCGCTTGTTGCGACAGCTCTTTCTTTTTTATCTCCGTCACCGAGTCAGTTCTCATATGTTCTACGTATCGCTTAACGCTGTTTTTGCGATGTAAGTCTCGTGCTTATAGTTTAGTCAAAAAATTGACTCAAATTAGCCTATAATCGAGACCGGTTTCCAGCAGTTTTCAGAATTTCACACTTTAATTGCCGCCGTCAGCAACACATTAGTTCCAAACGGGTGGCATCAATGGTTTTACAGCATCGTTCTTTTTCTAAAACAACGCACTTGGTTATTGCAGTGTTGGTTTTCGCGTTGAGTAGTTTTGCAATGCAAGCACAAGCGAAGCCAGCATGGAAGGATGGCAATACCTCAACGGAGGGAACGAGCAAGGGTCGCAAGAATAAAAGCACGCAAGTCAGCATTGTTTCGGCACCTGAATCAGTTCAAGTCGATGCCGGGGAGATGGTTTCGTTTACCGTTGTCGCGCAAACGAATGATGGTAGTAATCTTTCTTATGCGTGGTTTTTTAACGGCGCGGAGATCGTCGGTGCAACGACCGACCACTTTATGATTGATCAAAGCACTATAGAAAATGCTGGTCAGTATCAGGTTGTAGTGAGTGCTCGCGGTGTTTCGCAGTCAGCTTCTGCCATTCTTGACGTTGTTGAGTCACAGCTGCCGACTTTTCACCCGATCGACATCTCTTTGCAGCCTATGTCTGCATCAGCATATGTGAATGAGAGTGTAACGCTTAATGTGAGCGCGATGAGCGAAACGCCCATGCAATATCAGTGGAGAAAAGATGGTCAAGAGATCGCCGGTGCAACGCTTTCCTATTATGCGATGGATGGACTCTCGTTAGTAGATAGCGCGCAATACGATGTGGTGATTACCAATGGCAGCGACTTTGTGGTCTCTTCTGTCGCGACGCTCGCTGTAAGCAATCTTCCTACTCTGAATTTGAGTTGGGATCTACCTGCAGAACGCACAGACGGCACGCCGTTAACGGTCGAAGAAATATCAGGCTTTAGTCTTTACATGCAGGAGGAGGGGGCGACAGAACAAAAGCTCAGCGTAGAAGGTGCGAATACAACCTTTACCGTGGGTGAGTTGCCTCGCGGGAACTACCTGTTCAGCATTGCAACTGTGGACGATAGCGGCATGGAAGGCCCGCGTTCAGAGTGGTTGAGCTTTGATGTGAATTAAAGACGGCATCCAGCTCTTAAAGTAAAGGGTTGGCAGGCGATCGATCAGGTCTCTTGTCAGCCTTTTTTGCGATTTGCCTCAGTGTTTCTTGTGATACCTTTGCGCTGTGATAACCTTTTCAGCATTCTGTTTTACATGAAAGGGATAGCATGCATTCTCTGTTATACAGGGCGGTGGCTGGCATTGTGATGGTGGTCAGCTTTTATTTCGCAATTCAACTAAGTCAGTCCGGCTTTAAAACCATTCAGGATTTCAGGCAATTAGAACGGATTGTACCTTCACCTATTCTGGGTGTGCTTTCGGGCGAGGCTCAGGTAGAGGCTTATGTAGAGGCCCCGCCTGATAAACCGCTGTTGCGAAGCACAAAACAGAAGGTGCCCAGTGTTTATTTCCGGTATCTGAAGGAACGCCAAGAAACGGACTCTGAAGGCAAGACGCGCTGGGTGACGGAAGCCGACATTACAAGAGCCATGAGCTTTGAACTCCAAGACCATTCTTCGTCCGCTAGTGTCTTGATAGCGGGTAACGGCGGCGGCATTCGCTGGTCCATGCCCGCATCTTATTCTGAGCGTCAAGGTGACTATCGATACACTGAATGGCGCATTGAGCCTGGTCAGAGTGTCTTGATATACGGTTGGGCGGAAGTGACCTTAAACTCTGACTCTGAACCTTCAATTCACTTCCGGTTTGATAGGGAAGGCCGCTATTTACCGATCATTTCTAAGTTCTCTGCCGCGGAAGAGCGAGGTTCTCTAGGTACAGATGCAATTCTGCATATTTGGGGTGGTGTGTCGCTTTACGCCTTGGCGATCTGCGCGTCAATGTACCTCTTTCAGATACATCGTTTATTGGCTTACCTGAGCATCATGACATGTGTAACAAGCGCGGCTTTGCTGGGTTATGGCTATACGAGCATGAGCACCAACGTCCAAGCCGGTGCCGCTTATGTCAGTGAAAAACAACGACAGGCTGAAAGCGAAATTCAGGCCATTCTAGGGGCAGGCGAAGTGTTTTGGCCGGGGTGGGAGAATCTGGGGCAGCTGGTTTCTCATAGGTATCGAGAGAGCAGCTGGAAAGCGCAGCGTATTACTGAAATTCGGTTAAATCTGTTTTATCTCGATCAAATGTATCGGATGCAAATTGCGCAATTTCCGGAGAACGCCTATGCCAGTTTAAGTGGGCATAAAACGACACCGCAAGTGGCATACCTTAATGAACAAGAACGCCACGTTGCTGAGGGTCGATTGGCCAACTATGAGAAAACTTCGGTTAAAGAAACGAGATATCTCTTCATGGCCGGTGGCGGTTTCGTTCTCTTTATTGTTTTGGCGTATTTCGGTTTTCGATACGCGAAAGTAAAACGGATGATCGAGAATATCCCCACCTCTAAAACCAAAGGGGTAGCGTTTGGTACGGTGGAGCTTAAGGGGAATGTCGGCTTAATAGAAGGCCATAGCTTGTTAGGCCCAGTGACGTTCTCCAAGTGCGTTTGGTATCGTTATCTTGTTCAAGAAAAACGCGGGTCTGGCAAGAGGTCCAAATGGGTGACGCTGACCGATGACACAAAAGGCATCCGCTTTTACTGTGAGGACAGCGAAGGAGAGCTGTTGATTGATGCTTCGGATGCGGAGGTCATCACTCGTCATAAGAAAGTGAGGCGAAGCGGAGACAAGCGTTACACCGAATGGGCGTTAAATGATGGCGATGCGATTTATGCTTTAGGGCAGGCATCCGTCGACCCTGTTCGGCCTGATCATCTTTTTCTGAACAAGCCCAGAAGCACGGACACGTTCATTCTCAGTAACTACAGTGAACGTGACATCATGATCCGAAAGGCGACAAAGGCGATGCTCTCGTTGCTGTTCGCGTTCTCGAGTATTTTCTTTTTTGCCACCTTTTTGAATGGCGTGAATGGGCAGTTCTCCGCCTTTGACTATTTTGTTTCCGGATTGATAGGCCCTGTTTTTCTAATCGCCTTCACCATTGTTCTGCACTATAACGATATTGTGTTTCTCAAACAGCGGGCTAGTCGAAATTGGGCGAATATTCAGGTGGCCTTGAAGAAGCGCGCAGATCTGTTCAAACAGCTTGAGAGAGTCGTTCGTCGCTACTTACAGCATGAGAAGGCATTGTTGCAAGAACTAGCAGAGCTACGCACACGTTCGAGTAAGCGTGTAAAAACCTCGGGGCAAGCCGCTAAGCAAATTCAATCTGAGCAGCGGTTCGTCAAAGCGCTGAATGTAAAGCTAGAAGCGTACCCGGATTTAAAGGCTGATGAGGTTGTGCAGGAATTTTTCGACACTATGACGGCCATGGAAAACGAGATCGCCTTGATGCGCCATGGTTTTAACGATGCGGTCCGCGAATATAATACGCGGATACAAAGCTTTCCAGATGTGCTGCTCACGCGCATCTTCAAATTTAAACAGCTTACCTTGCTCTCGTTTGATAAATAGCTTGAAACATGGCGGGCGAACATTAATAAATGCGTCCGCTTGTTGTGCTTGGTTTCGGGTTCGGGTTCGTAGTTTCTAGTTTCTAGCTTCTGTTTTTCAGGTAAGCGGCTTGTTAGGCGATCGATCAGATCTTTTGTCACTCTTTTTGCTCGTTTTTGGCCGTGTTCCGTTATTCGCTGAGTTACTTTGCTCGCTGCTGAGTGTCGTTTTCTGGGACTTCTAAATCGCTTTGTCATAAAGATGTCATGTGCGCTGATTAGCCTCGTTCTTTTATTTCTAACGTGACGGAAAAGAGTATGTTTAT
>NZ_LWFT01000576.1:0-1142 GCF_001635105.1 Oleiphilus sp. HI0079 | reverse complement strand
CATCCCAGCGGTTGCGTGCTTCGTAGTACGGACAACTACTGAAGTAACTGCATCGCCGGTTGGAACATTGCTGATTATCTGCCGTCAAAGAAGACCATGCCTTATGGTCAATCGGCTCTTCAAGCGTATCTCGATCACCGTCCCATGTACCAGAGGCATAGCGCGTCAAGAAACCTTGCAGCACATCCTCACTGAGCTCTTCATTGTCGCTTTGATCAAGGAGAAACAATGGAATCGTCGAATCATTGGGGTCTGCCGAGAACGACTCAATACGCTGCTCAAGCTTGCTCAAACAAACGTATCGACCACGACCTTTTGCCAGCGCATAATTGAAATCTATACCCGAATGCTCGGCAAGTTCTGGTAAATCTTTGGAGAGAATCTGGTCTTGAAGTGCGGTGGTTGCAGTCGAAACGATCAGCTTGCGATCTTGCGCAATGGCCATCGGTAAGGTGGCGATACAATACCCAAGCGTTTTACCAGTGCCGGTTCCCGCCTCTACAACACAGGTTGCAGGATCGCTATTGCGTAATCCTTCGGAATTGGTTGCGATAGATCCCAAATACTTGGCAATTTCGGCGATCATTAGTCGCTGTCCATAGCGCGGACGGAACCCTTCTCGGCCAGTAAACTTTCTGTAGCTCCCCTGAATCAGAGCTTTGTGTTCATCGCTTAACATAAAACGCTACGATCAATACCCGAAATAAAAACAACCGAACTTCGCCTAACAATCCGAATACTTGAGACAAGTATGGAAATTCAATGATTGCAGACCCTATAATCACGAAGCCGCGGAGTTTAGCAGAGATTGCATTTGGGCAGTATCTGAGAATTTCCCAAGATAATAAGTAAAGTAGTACGGAGCTCGCGATGCATTTTGACCTGACAGAAGATCAAGTCGCTTTTCAAGATACCGCCAATCGTTTTGCACAGGAGTTTCTTGCTCCGAATGCAAAAGAGTGGGACGAAACAGCCACCTTTCCAAAAGACGTATTTGTTGAAGCAGGCAAACTTGGCTTTATGGCCATGTATATCCCCGAAGAGCACCATGGGATCGGCATCTCTCGTTTGGACGCTGCGCTGATCATGGAGCAACTCGCCACTGGCTGCACCTCAACAGCTGCCTATGTCAGCATTCACAA
>NZ_LWFT01000575.1:0-3682 GCF_001635105.1 Oleiphilus sp. HI0079 | reverse complement strand
CAATGCGGTTTATTTGTTCACTGGCGAAGATGCAACGATTCAGGATCTGCAGGGAAATGCAGGTGATCCACTTGCTTCTGCGACAGTGACCTATAACAACGACACATCAAACTACGAGTTTGAGCTTGGATTTATCCCAGCGGGCCCCTATACGGCGGCGTTCACCTGCGATGCGTCTATCGACATCAACGATGACAACGAATTCGCCTCAATGATCTTTTCAAATAGCTATAACGTCAGCATCGTTTCCAAACAAACAACTACGCTGACAATAGAGAACTAAATCCTTTTAGAATAGATCGCTTAAAAGACCAAGTCCTCATCATGATGCTTGGTGATATGGACTTGGTTACGGTGGATATCGCTAGCAAATTGATGCAACGAATCAACGCAAATCAGAAAGCTACGAGGCTTTTTTTACCGTATACCTCCGACACAAGACAGCGCAGTAGAAGCATATGAAAGTAAGCATCATAGGTGGCGGCCCTGCTGGTTTGTATTGCGCGATCGCAATTAGACAAGTCCTACCTACTGCGAGGGTAAAAGTATACGAAGCAGAAAACGAGACTGTGAATTCACTGGGCCTCGGCTATGTGCTCCAGAGCTTGCATCTAGATCTACTTCGAAAGGTCGATGCTGAGTTCATGAACTCAATTTTTCAAGGCACACCGCCACCGAAGCTTCGACGCGCATCGGTTCGCGTTGATGACCATATCCAAGACAAACCTTTCGAGCTTGGATACACAGTCACCCGACATCAGCTAATGCGCTACTTACGTACACAGGCTCTGAGCTGTGGCGTACGCATCATTGAGAAAAAGATAGAACTAAAGCATGTATCGCGTCTAAAAAGTAGTAGCGATCTACTCATCGCTGCCGATGGCGTGAGCAGCCTGGTTCGCAAACGCTATACGAGCGAACTCGATGCCAAATCGACCTCGGCAAACATCCGCTTTTGCTGGTACTTCAATGAATCCCCAAGCATCGACCATAAACCCAAGTTCTGGGCGGTATCCACAAAGCATGGCGTGATTCAAATGATCACATACCCTCAGTCCGACCACCGTCAAATCGTTATTATGGAGATGACAGAAGCGTGTTATTTAAATGGCGATTTTGAAAGTAAAACACCCGAAGAAATCGCAAATTTTCTGAGTAAAGAACTCAGCCTGGAAGACGAACCATTCCATCTCGAAACAGGAAATTTGCCTTGGATGCCGTTCGCACAGAACAGCGTAGAGAAACTATATACAGACAACGTTGCCTTTGTCGGCGAGTCTGCATTCTCTTTTCACTACGGGTTTGGCTGGGGGTTGGCAACCGCCTTTACGATGGGCTACATTCTTGCACGTTCACTCGCATCACACCCTATGCCGCAAGCGCTTGATGTCTTTCAAAATGGCGCAACGCTAGCTCTCGCCAAACCAGTAACGAAATCTCTTGAAGCAATTAAGTGGATGGAAGGCATTGATCAGCATTTTGTCGACACGCCTAACGCAGAGCTTGTTGATCATTACCTGCAACGACATAAATACCGAAAACTTTTGAAAAGCCAACAAACCTAGGCAAATCACTGCTGATCTAGTTGCACCAATACTGCCATTCCCATCTAATATAAGCTTACCTGCAAATCAAAGAGAACGTCTGTGTTCATTCCTAAAGTATTTAAAGTCGATTGTCGTGATCAAATGTTCGCACTGATCAAAGAGCACCCGCTTGCTACGCTCGTATGCAATACCAAAGCAGGTTTGGAGGCTAATCACCTACCCATGCTCGTTGAAGAACGCGATGGGAAGATCTTGCTTATTGGCCACATTGCGAAGGCGAACCCACTGCACCAAAACATAGCGAACGGCACTAAGGTATTAGTCACCTTTCAGGGCCCACAAGCCTATATATCTGCAAGTTACTACCCCAACAAACAGCGTGACCATAAAATTGTACCAACGTGGAATTACACCGCCGTCCATGTAAGCGGAACGCTTGAATTTACGCACAACAAAGAAGAACTTCTCGCTATCGTTGATACACTTACGCAAGCGCAAGAACAAAGCCGAAAACAGCCCTGGAAGGTCAGCGATGCTCCCCGAGAGTATATTGACCGAATGCTTAATGCCATTGTTGGTATACGCGTAAGCGTCGACGAAATGCAGGGCAAATGGAAAGTCAGCCAGAATCAAAGCGGTGAAAACCGACAAGGAGTGATCAAAGCTTTGGGAAAAGAAGGAAATCAAGCAATGGCCCAAACTGTAGCGCTCAAATCTTCAGAAAGCTAAGCCCCAAATTTAGAGACCAATAAATGTTTGAAGTCTTAATTTTAGCGGTTGCACTGAGCATGGACGCATTTGCCGTTTCCATCGGCCTTGGCTCGAAGCATGAGCAGAGAACCTCTGCTCTCGCAGTTAAAGCCGCCATTTATTTTGGCCTATTTCAAGCGCTTATGCCCTTAATCGGTTTTTTAGGCGGTAAAGGCGTATTCGGGATAATCGAAAATTACGCGCACTGGATCGCTTTTTCTCTCCTCTTACTGATTGGCGCAAAGATGATTTACGAAGCAATGTCAGAGGGAATTGAAGAAGATATTGCTCAAATCACCCACCGGGTGATGTTGGTTCTCGCTATAGCAACAAGCATAGATGCAATGGCCGCAGGATTTACCCTAACACTTATTGAAATAAACCCACTCCTTGCCTGTTCGCTAATAGGCATTATCACATTTATATTTAGTTGGTTTGGCGTATTTATTGGCGCCAAGAGTGGTACCTTCTTAGAGAGCAAAGCGGAGATGTTGGGGGGTGTAATACTCATCCTGATCGGTTTTAAAGTATTACTTTTATGAACCTAACCATCCCCCAAAACACAGCAAGCCATCGCCGCTACCCAAGACCATGCGTTAAATGCACTTAAAGGCAAAACTAAAATGGCAAATGTTATTCTTGAATCGAAGATCACATGCCCTAATTGCGGCCATCATAAAACCGAAGTCATGCCGACGGATGCCTGTGTCTACTTTTACGAATGTGAAGGATGTAAGAAGCTTCTGAAACCAAATCAAGGCGACTGCTGCGTGTTTTGCTCTTATGGCTCAGTTAAGTGCCCACCTATTCAACAGGGCTTCAGTTGTTGCAGCTAACACGAGCTTTTAGATTGACCCTCCCCGACCTTAGAAAAAGCGCTTAGCTAAGCTTGATCCTCATGTTTTATCTGTCGTCACTTAAGACCATCTCTATTTATCTGAACTAATGAGAGCCGGCAGGGGCAGATCCCAAATAGCGGCAAGAACAGAAATCAGCTGCTGCTCAGTCTCACAAAACACCTCATCGGCATGCGCCGCAGCCAACAAACCCTTTAAGATCCTAGGTTTAAGCAAAGGGAAAGCGCGCTTTAATTCATAGCAGGCTTGGGTAAACTCTTTTCCATCAATTCGCTGCTCCAAGGCATCTGCGCCAATATGGATTCCACTCGCCTCTTTTGCTGCAGCCAGTGCATCCGTTTGCTGTTGGCTACCTTGCGTCCCCATAGCCAAAAATTTTGCGAGAACAATTTTATAAAAGCCCGAAATGCTTTGCAGATTGCGATACTTCAAGGTGGGCGCTTTTGCATACCCAAAATGAATATCGCAGGGGTTTCTGAACAGCTCGTAGGCGAGCCATTCTTTGAGACTGCGCTTCTTATCCCGACT
>NZ_LWFT01000574.1:0-3075 GCF_001635105.1 Oleiphilus sp. HI0079 | reverse complement strand
GACATGCAGAATGGTGCAATACATACTTTGGTTGTCGATCTGGACGAGTTTACAGAGAATTTCCGGCTTGCTGGTGAGGTTCGTTGGACTCAGTCTTGTCGCGACGGCTATTTGGTAGGTTTTGAATTTCTAGATTCTGAGCAAACCGGGATTGATGACTGGAAAAGCTTGCTTTCAAACTTCTTGAACTAGCTACTATTCGCTATCAATATCTTCCATCGTCTCTAAATTGGGCCCAAAGAGTGCCTCTTTGTCACCGAGAGAGTCAACAGCGTCTTGAATGGTAAAGGCGTCTCGCCCTAAGCCTTCGATTGTAGGAAGAGGCTCATCATTGATGAAAGCAATCAAATCGTAAGCGGAGTCTTCTGGGTGCTCTTCCATACTCAGATGGCCAACCCCTTTATATTCGACCAGCATCGAGTTAGGTATTGCGTCGACCCAACGCTGAGCATGATCAAAGCGCCCCCACTTGTCACGATTCCCCCACATAATTAGCGAAGGCGCCTGAATATCTGCAAAAGATGCGGTGGTTCCATTAAGCATCAATTCGTGGACCATTTCAGCTTGAAGGACGTTTGTTTTCTTTGCGCTGGGTGCTTGGAGTAAGTGCAGATAGCGTTGCAGTGATGCCGGGGTAATTCGTTCAGGAGTACCGTAAAAGTCATCTGCAATGGTTGTTGCAATGGTTGCTGGCTGGAAAAACTTGGACACAGTGCTACTGTCCACTAAGTAATCAACGATGAAAGGCGGCTCTTGTTGCATTCCCAAGGGCGAAATTAGCGTTAAAGACTTAATCCGATCAGGGTTATTGATTGCATAGCGCGAAGCGAGATAGCCGCCGTAGGATGCGCCTACCAAATGAAAATTTCGCAGGTTTAAGTCTTCAATCAAGTATGTGAGTGTATGTGAGATATAGTCTTGGCTAAGGTTCTCGGGGCAGTGTTTCTTTGGGTTAGAGATGCACTTGGGCGCACCGGTAATGCCCGCTCCAGGAAGATCAATGGCGACGACTCTAAACTCTTGCCGTAGAATCTCTACCCATCGCTCCCAGGTGTGGAGAGAAGATAGCTCCCCGTGTAACAGAACAATTGTCTCTCCCTCGCCGACGTCACGAAAATGCACTGGTAAGCCGAAGTCGTTAGTTCGAAACTGCGAATCGGGGTAGGAGTACCTAGACGTGATATACCACTTCGGTAGCTCTGAGAAGCCGAGAAAATTTGTCAGCGATGTAGCAGACTTCGATGCACCACCAATATTCGTGCAGCCGGAGATGCTGCCCAAAGCGAAAATCGCGAACAATATGAATATGTGACGTAACACAGAAATAACTCGACCGTTCCAGACTAAGCGAAGAAGAATACCTGATTGAAGATAGCTTTCAGTGAACTAGTGCAGCTTCGCAGCGCTTTATGCGTCCGAATCGTCTAAAGGCCGCATTGCTGTCGTGTTAAATCCGCCATCGACATACAAGATTTCACCGCTGATACCGCTGGCTAAGTCACTACACAAAAACGCGGCAGCATTACCCACTTCCTCAATTGTGACATTGCGCTTCAGGGGCGCTTGTTTCGCGGTTTCGTTTAGCATCTTTCGAAAGTTTTTAACGCCAGAAGCCGCTAAGGTGCGAATTGGACCCGCAGAAACAGCGTTAACGCGGATACCTTCTTGTCCAAGGCTGCTTGCCATGTAGCGTACATTTGCTTCTAAGCTGGCCTTGGCGAGCCCCATGACATTGTAATTAGGAACGACCCGTTCAGCTCCAAGATAGGTGAGGGTGAGGAGAGCTCCGCCATGTTCTTGCATAAGTGGACGTGCAAATTTTGCAAGAGCAACAAAGCTATAAACACTAATGTCGTGAGCGATGCCGAAACCCTCACGCGTTGTCGCATCGACGTAATCGCCTTCAAGTTCGTGACCAGGAGCGAAGCCAACCGAATGAACAACGATGTCAATATGCCCCCATTGCTGCTTAATGTTATCGAAAACGGCTTCTATTTGTTTGTCGTCGGCAACGTCTAGAGGAAGTATTAGCGGGCTTGACCACTTCTCACCGAAGTCCTCGACGCGCTTCTTGAGCTTGTCATTTTGGTATGTGAGAGCGATCTCAGCACCCTCGCGGTGCATTGCATCGGCAATACCTGTGGCGATAGAGAGCTTGCTAGCGATACCAACAATTAAAACTTTTTTTCCTGCTAAAAAACCCATACTTAAACCTCAGTGTGTTGCGCGATTACGGAATTCTGTCCATAAAAGAACGCGGCTTCAAGTAATTCCTTCGTGTAGGGGTGTTTTGGGGATGAAAACAAGGCTTCGCATTCATTTTCTTCAACAATCTTGCCATGCTTGAGTACGAGTACTCGATGGCTAAGTGCTCTCACGACAGCAAGGTCATGGCTGATGAAGATAAACGCTATATTGTGCTTTTGTTGTATTCGGCGAAGAAGGTCGATTACCTGTACTTGGATGCTTCTGTCCAAGGCCGACGTCGGTTCATCTAGGATAATAAGTTGTGGTTTGAGTATGAGTGCTCGGGCAATGGCGATACGCTGCCTCTGACCTCCCGAAAACTCATGCGGATAACGGTGACGATAATCCGGATCTAGCTCAACCTCACGCAGTGCATCAATAATCATCTGCTCTCGTTCGACAGCGTCACCAATCTTATGAATTTCAAGGCCTTCAGATATGATCTGCCCGATAGACATGCGTGGACTTAAGCTGCCGAATGGATCTTGGAAAACAATTTGTATTTCTCGACGTATTGGTCTGAATTGTTTTTGGTTCATCTGGTCGATACGTTTACCGTCAAATGCGATGACACCTTTGCTACTAAGCAGCTTAAGAATTGCCATTCCTGCGGTCGTCTTGCCACTCCCACTTTCGCCGACAATGCCTAGGGTTTCGCCCGCGCGAACGGAAAAGCTAACGTTGTCGACAGCGGTAAAGCTGTTAGTCACCTTTCCGAAGAAGTTCTTCTTTATTGGAAACTCGATCAGAAGGTTTTCTGAGTTAAGAATTAGCTCTGCGTTCTTGGAGACAGGTTGTGGCATGCCATGGGGTTCGGCTTCGATCAGT
>NZ_LWFT01000573.1:0-26283 GCF_001635105.1 Oleiphilus sp. HI0079 | reverse complement strand
CGCCATCTTGTGCAAGGTGTTTAAGTGCCTTCGATGAACATGGATTGCTACATCCAGTGCACTCTTTACCTTTGGTCGTACTATCGTACTCAGCGCTTTGCTATCGCGCCATCTTGTGCAAGNTGTTTAAGTGCCTTCGATGAACATGGATTGCTACATCCAGTGCACTCTTTACCTTTGGTCGTACTATCGTACTCAGCGCTTTTCTAGAGCGCCTTTAAAAGCCTCACAGATTATAGTGTGCTTTTAACAAAAACGCCTCGGGGTTTCCGAGGCATTTTATTTGGAGCGGGAAACGAGATTCGAACTCGCGACCCCGACCTTGGCAAGGTCGTGCTCTACCAACTGAGCTATTCCCGCGTAAACTTTTCATCGCGCTAGGACATGCCTTGCGAAGAGGCGCATATATTAACGAATCGATTAAAAGAGTCAAGCAAGTTCTGCAGCAAAATTTAATTACTTCGGCTACGGATACTAATGACGCTCCTGGCCGCCACCGCCTAGGCTCTCTTTACCAAACATAGTGCCCCAAGAGGCCGATAGATACTGCACCATTGACCACATAGTAAGGATCGCTGCAAATACCATTAGACCGTATCCAAACCAAAATGACTCATCAACCTTTGCACCGATAAGCAAAAAGAAAATCGAGCTCATCTGACACATGGTCTTCACTTTACCAATATAACCAACCTTTACCGATTCGCGCTTACCTTGCTCCGCCATCCATTCACGTAGCGCTGAAACAACCACCTCTCGACCAACAATGACAATAGCCGGAATGGTAATCCACCAAACACTAAACTCTTCGATAATTACAGCTAGAGAAATCGTGACCATGAGCTTGTCTGCAACAGGATCAAGAAAGGCTCCAAAAGGCGTCATCTGGTCCCACTTTCGAGCCAAATAACCATCAAACCAATCGGTCACGCCGGCAATCCAGAAAACCGCGGCACACGCGTAATAGTTCCAATCATAAGGTAGATAAAATGCGATCACGAAAACAGGAATCAAGACGATTCGTGACAGAGTCAGAATATTCGGTAAGTTCATTTTCTTGTCTCTACTCAGTCGCCATGCAAACTGAGATAAATATGTTCTGCAAGATTACTGCTAATGCCATCAACCTTACTTATTTCTTCGATTGAGGCCGTTTTAATTCCCTGCACACTACCGAAATACTTAATGAGAGCACGCCGACGTGTAGGACCGACGCCTTCAATCACCTCAAGCTGAGATTGAGGACGACTCTTATCGCGCCGCTTTCTATGCCCAGTTATCGCAAATCGATGCGCCTCATCACGTATTTGCTGCATTAAATGCAAGCTGGGCTCATCGGCTGCGCATTGTATCGTTTTCAGACCGCCCTGCCCATCAGGAATAAACAGAGTTTCAAAACCCGCTTTACGGGTTGTGCCTTTCGCAATACCGAGCAACAAAATGTCGCTAGCGTTTAACGCACTCATAACCTCAATAGCCATATTCAGCTGCCCCTTGCCGCCATCAATAAAAATAATGTCTGGCCTTTTGGTAGGCTCATCATTTACTTTTCGATAACGACGTGAAAGCGCCTGACGCATGGCGGCGTAATCATCTCCAGGTTCAATACCTTCAATGTTGAAGGTTCGATAATCAGATTTGAGCGGCCCCTGATCATTAAACACAACACAGGATGCAACTGTCTTCTCGCCGGAACTATGGCTAATATCGAAGCACTCCATTCGCTTGGGAAGCGCCGGTAATTGCAATAATGTACGAAGCGAATCAACGCGCTGAAAAACGTTTTCTTTGTTCGCGAGATACGTCTTAAGCGCATTATCCGCATTGGTCTGAGCAAGTTTCTGCCACTGTGCACGAATCGTTTTCACTTTATGGGCAAAACGAATCTGCTTGCCGGCGACACTCTGGAGCGCATCGCTGAGCATTTCTTTATCCGGAACGCTAAAAGGCAGAATCACCTCACTCGGCAAGTCCTTCTCAACACCAGAACCCACATAGTATTGCTCTAAAAAACCTTGTAGTCGCTCTTCCTGACTTTCGTCGAGCAAGACTTTAGGTGTGTAGTTTTTGTGTCCCAAAATACGCCCTTTACGAATAAAGAGCATCGAATACACACTAATACCTGGCCCATCGCTCATGGCGATGACATCAAGATCTGCAATGCCTGACTCAACACTTTGACTTTCCTGTGCATGGCGCAAGTATTGGATCTGATCACGCAGCTCTGCTGCTTTTTCAAAATCTAAATCGACCGAAGCTTTCTCCATCTCTTTGATCAATTGACGAATTAGCTCAGGGTTCTTGCCTTGCAAGAACATCACAACATGCTCAACGTCTTGTCGATACTCCTCTTCACTCACCAAGCCAACACAAGGCGCTTTACAGCGTTTTATTTGGTACTGCAAACAAGGGCGAGAACGATTCCGATAGAATGATTCCTGACACTGGCGCACCTTAAATAGCTTCTCCAACAATCCTAGACTTTCGCGCACCGCATGCGCATTCGGAAACGGTCCAAAGTATTGCCCCACTTTGCCTTTGCTACGAACACGCTTGAGACTCAAAGAAGGAAATTCTTTATCACTGGCTAAATAGATATAGGGGTAGGACTTATCATCTCTAAGCAAAATATTGTAAGGAGGCTTCAACTCCTTAATCAGATTTTGCTCAAGAATCAGCGCATCGGTTTCACTGTTGGTGATCGTAACTTCAATATTGGCAATCTTTGAAACCAGCGCCCTTGTTTTAGGCGCATGATCTTGCTTGAGAAAATAACTCGAGACACGCTTTTTTAAGCTCTTAGCCTTGCCAACATAAAGTATGTCGCCCACGGCATCGAACATGCGATACACGCCGGGGGCCAAAGAAAGGTTTTTTAAATATGATTTTGCATCGAAAGATGCGGGATGGTTTTGTGTTTGTTTACCCGGCGGCATCAACTTCTAACAGCCCATGCTTAAGCGCTAAGAGGGTCAACTCCACGTCACTTTGGATCTTTAGCTTTTCAAAAATACGATAGCGATAGGTATTCACTGTTTTTGGGCTAAGGCAAAGCGCATCAGATATATCCTGAACCTTTCTACAATCAATGATCATGGACGCTATTTGCATCTCGCGACTTGATAGGTCTTCGAATGGGTCTGCGCTATCATTTAAGGCAATATTTTGCGCGATATCAGCACTAAGGTAGCGCTCGCCCAGGTCGACTATTTTTATCGCCTTAATAATTTCTGAAATATGACTGCTTTTTGAAACATATCCGGTGGCGCCTGCACTAAGTACACGCTGAGCGAATGGCGTATCCGTGCAGCCTGATACGACAACGATCTTTGAATTTCGACAGGCACTTCTGATCCGTCGAGTCGCCTCTAGGCCGCCAATTCCGGGCATCTTCATATCCATAAGAATAATCGAAGGGGCCAGATCACGCGCCATAGTAACCGCATCCTCTCCAGAGGCCGCCTCCCCAACTACTTGGATAGCACCATCATCTTCGAGCATACGCGCAATGCCCGCTCGAATGAGGTCATGATCGTCCACTACTAACACGTCTATCACGGCTCGCCTCGCCTGCTTGGAAACGTCATCGACCAAGCTAATTGTTATTCATATTCTTCTATATCGTCTAGTTTATGTTCATTGTCCTAAAATGTGAAATATTGTGACTAAATAACCTTATAAGATGTTTGTAATTTAGAAGTACTTCACGAGCTCCAGCTGAATGAAGTCTTCGGTCTGGAGAAATTGTGTTTTCTTATCAGAATCTAGGCCGGAAGTCGGCGTTAGCCTTGGCAAACCTTCGAACATCCATGCCTCAACAAAAACCTTGAGGTCACTGCTAATCCTCTGACTGGCCTCAAGCGAGTAGATTCTCTCATCAGTATGGGTATCAAAAATTCCCCCAAACAGGATTTCCGAAGAGTCGGCATCATTAAATGCATAGCGCCAACCAATGAACACGTCATCTTCAAAAATCACGCTCACGTCATTCTTGCGCTCATCAAAAAGATACTCGATGATCCACCCCAAATCGGCGTAGCTTTCAAAAATCCCAACCTGCGTGTATTCAAAGCCAGCAACTGCAGCGGCGTAGCGATCTCCAAGACCTTTATTGGTTAAAGCCTCTAGCTTCAAGAGCCAAGAATCATAAATGTACTGCGCCTCGAGGCTTGTTTGATCAATCTGTTGATAAAAGGGAATAAAGGCAGGGTCAAGGGGATTGTTATTGAAAACCAATAAAGGATCACGCGCCGTTCCTGAAAAATGCGCAAGCGCAAACTCTAACTCATCAATATAATGTGCGTAGCGCAGTGCAACATCCTGATGTTTGTTCTCAGCACCGGATTCAAACTGCGCCTCATCTGCCCGCACTTCAAACGGAAGCGCCAAGCGGCCATCGAGGCTTGGATAACTGCGCTCTCGAAAATAAGGTAACCAAAAAAGACTGATCGTCCCCCACTCTTTTTCGCTTGCTAGCTTGAGCATAGGCTGACCAAGCTTGTCCTCGTCATCTACAGCTTCTACACCATCCGTCTGGTTGATGATATCGACCAAGTGCAGAGACTCCGTCACCCCCCAGAACTCCTTGCTAACTCCGCCCTTTAACGACCACTCGTCACCAACGTAAACCCAGGATGCTTCGCGCAAATCTAGATGCGTGCGCTCGTCGTCATGAACATCGTAGCGGCCAAAAAGCAATAATTCGTAATCGCCGCTGAGCATGGCGCCGTCATAACCCAACTCACCTCTGGCCGAGAAGCGAGACTGATCCTGCCCATAAAACCCCGGTTCGGCAAAACCTCGCCACTCGATCCCTAACTCAACCTCTGGTTCTGATGCAACAACCGGCGCAAACGCAAAAATAACCGCAAACACACTCCAACGAAGCTCTTTTCCCAACATGTCAGACACTCTCTTTATTCTTATCTGCGACACATTTTGCCTAGCCAACAGAGCGCTGAATAGAGCATGACTTGGAAAAGATTGATCCATCGACTTTACAAAACCCAAAACCCTGTATACATTTACAGTTACTGGATATAACAACAGATACATATCGACGGGAAACACCCATGGAAAAGCTCACCAAACGGCAAAGCGAAGTATTGGCGCTGATCAAAACGCACATTGAAGAGACAGGATACCCGCCTACTCGTGCTGAAATCGCTCTCGCGCTGGGCTTCCGCTCTCCGAATGCAGCCGAGGATCACATCAAGGCCCTTGCTAAAAAAGGCGCGATAGAAATTGTGCCAGGCGCCAGCCGCGGTATCCGACTCCCTCAAGAAGAGGAAGACTTGGGGCTTCCGATAGTCGGCCAGGTTGCCGCCGGCAACCCTATTCTTGGTGAAGAGAACATCGAAGATTACTGCTCCCTTCAGCCAGAATTTTTCAATCCGGCTGCCGATTACTTGTTAAGAGTACGTGGCATGAGTATGAAGGACATAGGGATACTCGACGGAGACTTACTCGCGGTGCATCGCACTGAGCAGGCTCGCAATGGCCAAGTCGTTGTCGCAAGACTAGAAGATGAAGTAACCGTCAAACGTTTCTTCAAAAACAAACACCTTGTTGAGCTACACGCGGAAAACGAAGAATTCGATCCAATTATTGTTGATCTCAAAGAACAGCCGTTGGCCATTGAAGGTCTTGCGGTTGGCGTCATTCGAAAGGATACCTTGCAATGAACGAAGCATACATCCAAACAGACCTACTACACTCCCCCGAATATGAACAGAGAGGCATTCAGCAATCGACAATAGGGCCGAACAAGAGCCCTGCAAAAGAAGCGAATGTAACCGAGATTATTATCGCCAAAGCCAAATCCGATAGCGTGCAAATGCTACTGCCAATGCTTACGCGCCTGAATCAGGAGCAGCGTTGGCTGGCATTGATTGACCCACCAACGGAGCTCCTGCAACGCTGGAAAGACGAGCGACAAGCTGGCCTAGATGAGATTATGATATTGCGTTCAACTGACCATAGCGCCGCTGCGGATTTGTGCGAAAAAGCATTAGCGATGGGCACCTGCCATGCCGCCATATTATGGTCACAGGGCATTAGCAATGAAGCATTTGAACGTTTAGAGAAAGCTTCGATGCAAGGAGACAGCCATGGTATCGTTCTGCGGAGCCGTTAATAGCGAGCTGAAATAAAAAATGGGGCTTTACGCCCCATTTAAAGTTGTTTTGAAGATTAGAATTAACCGCTCGAAGTTTCAGCCTTTCGAGATGTGTGCATCGAAGGCCCTCGTTTAATGAATCGTCGAAGGCACTTCGTCTTCCTGTTTTGCTTCATATGCTGCGCGCGTTTTCGCGCTTGCAGTTTGGACACCTGCGCCGATCATAGCCTTGGCAACATCAACCTGGTGTTCGCGAAGATACTCAATAACTTCTTCTGAAAACTGAATAGTCACCAATGCTTCTTCGTCATCCATGCGCTTAAGCACGAACTCTCCGTCGTCTTGCTCTACAATTTCCAAAAACGAACTATCTGTACTCACACTGACTCCGAACTACTGTCTTAATTTGGTCGATATGGTAACACAACTACCATTCTGAATGCTGTTCTCTGACATGCTCAATAAACAGTTTTAACTCTGTTAACATTCGGGAGATATCATTGAGGCCGTTTAATACAGAGCACGGTCGAATATCGAGCTGAACGATGCTTAGCCCGTCATAAACAACCGCGTTCTCATCATTTGTTTTTTTATCCGCCATGCTAGCTGAGTCGGCCCAATCTATTGCATTTAATCGCTCCAATTCTATAAAACCCTTTACCCAACTATCAGGTTGCTTTAACTCTGCCTTTAGTTGATCAAGACTGGGAGAGCCAGCAAACGTTTGCTCAAAGTCTTGCAAAGACAAAACCCGTGCCTTCTTTGCTTTGGGTGCTAATAGCCCCACCCACTCATTCAACCAGCACGCCCAAAGCTCGCGCGCACTCAAAATTGCACCGTTTTGATACATCCTAACGCCTAATAAAGGCGCGCCAGAAGCCTCAAGATCTTGGGCTTCTGACAGCATTTTCTGCGCAAATAACAGCTGCGCTTGGACAGCCTGTTTCCATGAACTCATTGCAACCTCCTGCTCGATTCGAAAATTATACGCGAATCAAATTGTTAGCGCGTACTTGAATAGCAGAGCCGCATGATCTTTACTGTTAGGAGGCATTGAACCAAGGATAAAACGGCCGAATGAGTACTAAAGTACTAATCTGCGATGATTCCAAGCTTGCGCGCAAGCACATGGCAGCATCGCTCCCGGAAGATTGGGATATCGAACTACAGTTCGCAGAGCACGGTGCCGAAGCGCTGACGCTGTTAAAAGCTGGCGAAGCAGAGGTCATGTTCATCGACCTCAATATGCCTGTCATGGATGGCTACGAGACACTCGAGATGATCGCTAAACTTGGGCTTCCTTGTGTCAGCGTCGTCGTTTCTGGAGACATTCAGCCCGAAGCTCACGAAAGGGTGAAACGCCTCGGTGCAATCGACTTCATTAAAAAACCAATTGATGAAGGGGTGCTTAACAGCCTACTAGAAAACTACGGACTGTACCGCGCTTCAGACGTATCATCAGAGAGCGGCGACAAGACCTGCAAAAATCGCCAAGAGGCTGTTGAAAGCCTCGCGCATATCGACTACCGAGAATATATGCAGGAAGCGAGCAATGTCGCTATGGGTCAGGCAGCAGATCTACTCGCTCGCTACCTGAACGTTTTTGTCAAACTCCCTATCCCTAACGTCAATCTAATTGAAGTTGGTGAGCTTGAGATGGCTCTAGCGCAAACGGAAGATACGTCCAGCTACTCTGCTGTATGCCAAGGTTTTATTGGTTCCGGCATCTCTGGTGAATCCTTACTTATATTCAATGATGCTAGCTTCAGTGACATGGCATCACTGCTTAATTTTCAAGGCGAAATCGATCGAAAGGCAGAGCTTGAGTTGCTTATGGAGATGGCAGGAATTTTATCCGGCGCCTGTATTAATGGTTTGGCAGATCAACTGGATTTGGTATTTAGCCAAGGACATCCCGTAGTATTGGGGCAGCATGTCCAAGTCAATGAGCTCATCGGTGCAAACGCAAACCGATGGAAGCAAACCCTTGCGGTAGAAATTAACTACACCATAGAAAACCACAATATATCGTGTGACCTTTTGCTTCTTTTTACAGAGGACTCACTCGATAAGTTATATGAACAGATCAACTACTTACTGAACTAGACCTATGGATGCGGCACTCGAACAAATGAAGGAATTCCACTGGCTTCTGGATATGCTCCAGACAGTAGACGTGGGCCTAGTCGTGATCGACCAGGAATTTAACGTCAAGGTCTGGAACAGCTTCATGGAGAGTCATAGCGGCGTATCCTCAGACCTTATTCGCGACAAGAATCTGTTTAAGCAATTTGAGGACTTACCTGAAGGCTGGCTCCGCCAGAAAGCAAGTACCGTATTTGCGTTAAAGAATCGCTCTTTCATCACCTGGGAACAAAGACCCTATTTATTCAAGTTTCCAAACTATCGTCCGATTACTGGTACTGAAGAATTCATGTATCAGAACATCACGATCTCACCGCTGCTGTCTCTCGATGGAAGTGTTAATCAGGCGGTGATAATCATCTACGACGTCACCGACATAGTCGCCAATCGAAAGGCGCTCGAGAAGGTAAATGGAGAGCTCGAGCAGCTTAGTCGAACAGATCGACTCACTCAGCTATTTAATCGTGGATACTGGGAAGAATGCTTGATTAGGGAATACGAGCGCTTTACACGCTATAAGACGGAATGTTCTGTGGTTATGCTCGACATCGATCATTTCAAGAAAGTAAATGACACGTACGGCCACCCAGCGGGAGATGCAGTTATAAAGCGCGTCGCTGAGTTAGTCCGCGATAATTTGCGAAAAACGGACATAGCAGGGCGATATGGCGGCGAAGAGTTTAGCGTCATCTTGCAAAATACGGATGATGCTTCCGCAGTCTATTTTTGTGAGCGCCTCAGAAAATCCGTTGAGAAGTGCACAGTAATGCATGATGGCAATGAAATCCGTTTCACAATAAGCCTAGGCATCAGCCAGGCTGACCCAGAGCTAGTAAATTACAAAGCATGGTTGGAACAAGCAGATCAAGCACTGTATGCCAGCAAAGAAGGCGGTCGAAATCAAACTTGGGTCTATGCCAAAGACTGAGTAAACTAGCGTTTTCTAATGAATGGATGCGCTTGCCTTGAACATTTGCCACGTTAATCTTGCCCGCGGTTTTAGCGGCGGTGAAAGTCAAACACTCGCGCTTATAAAGGAACATATTCGCCTTGGCCACAAGGTGAACGTCGTTGCGAAGACTGCCAGCCCCTTTGCAGAAACGTGTAAAAAGCTCGCCTGCACTGTCCACGAAGTTCGGCACTATCTTACCGGTCATAGCAAAAGCATTACGCAAGACTCCGCCGCTGTTCATGTACACGAAGGCCAAGCAGTGTACTGGGCCTTACTACAACACATATTGTTCAAAACACCGTATATTATTACCCGTCGTATCGATAATGCTTTCAAAGACAAATGGTTCTCAAACATAGCTTATCGAAAAGCCGCATGCATTGTGTGCGTCAGCCATGCCGTTGAGAGCGTTGTTAGAGCCCAGTTCCCTGACACAAGCACAAATGTTGTGAACGACTCACCCATAAGCTATCCCGTGGATGAAAACTTGCTGAGTTCACTTTGCAGTAAGTATCAAGATAAGTTCGTGGTCATTCAGGCAGCGAAACTCTACAAGCATAAGGGCTTTGATGTCACTATTTCAGCAGCCAAGCGCCTAGCGAAACATACCGACATCCATTTCTGCTTGCTCGGAGACGGTCCCGAACTTAAGGCGCTGCAAGAGCAAGCGAGTGGTCTGAAAAACGTGGAATTCCTTGGTCGCCAAAATGACATGGGCACATGGTTTGCACGCGCAGATGTTGTGGTGCTTCCCTCACACACAGAAGGAATGGGATCCGTATTGCTGGAGGCAACCCTGGCAGGTGTTCCGGTTATTGGAACACGTGCAGGCGGCATCCCCGACGCGATTCAACACGAGGTAAATGGTCTATTAATTGATGTGGGAGACGCAGAAGCACTGGCGCATGCGCTGCTTCGATTAGTCAGTGATGACCAACTAATACATGAAATAAGCGTTCGCGCCCCTGAATTTATCGAAGGCTTCAGTATCCAGCGGGCAGCTCAGCGCTACGAACACGTATACGAAAACCTATGAACACGCGCGTCTTAAAATCTGCTCTCAACAAAACGATGCCCGTGATGTTTGGTTATGTGCCGATGGGCATGGCGTTTGGTGTACTGTTCTCAGAGCTAGAATACGATTGGTACTATGCCACACTGATGGGCGTGGTTATTTTTGCAGGTGCCGCACAGTTTATGGCAGTAGGTTTACTTGCGGCTGGAGCGGGAATGTTAGAAGTCGCCATGACGACCCTCCTTCTCAATTCGCGTCATATATTCTATGGTCTATCCCTACTGAAAGAATTCAAAGTGAAAGGCTGGCGCCGTTGGTATCTCATCTTTGGCCTAACAGATGAAACCTACTCATTGCTGACCTCTTTAAAACAGACAAAAGACAAAGAAGAAAGAGGCTGCGATCACGACTCAGGCTCACTCAGCGAAGAGCAACTGACAATTACCTGCCTCAATCAAAGCTACTGGGTGCTTGGCTGTACACTGGGTGCCTTATTGGGAGAACTCCTCGGCAAGAATGGCAGTTTCGATACGCAAGGGTTGGAATTTACCTTAACAGCCCTCTTTATGGTGTTGGTTATCGAGCAATATAAAGCAGTAAGGACGCTAGCCCCGTTTCTAATCGCTATTACATGCGGAGCCATCGCGCTCTACTTCGCCCAACCGCAAAATATGCTCTTGGTATCCCTGAGTCTTACCCTCGCGTCACTACTGATGAAATACAGGTTGAAACCATGGACTTAGCATATTTACTCGCTTTTATCGCCACGATGGCCATTGCGACGTTCATCACCCGCGCACTGCCATTCTGGCTTTTTAGCGATCAACAGCATCCAGTCGTTCTATTTTTGGGCCGATATTTGCCCCCGGCCGTCATGACCCTATTGGTGATGTACTGTTTGAAAGGCGTGCAGTGGACAAGCGGAAATCACGGCTTACCAGAGCTGGTCAGCCTTGCTGTAGTGGTGAGCGCACACCTGCTTTTCAAAAACGCGTTAATTAGTATTTTCAGCGGCACCGCTATTTACATGCTTTGGGTTCAAGGTGTTCTCGCTCGCTTAATCTAAGCGAGCATAGAAGTCACGTTCAACGCCACCCAAGGTCAGTCTTTATGTTTGTCAGCGTAGGGCTTCATGTACTTATAGAAAACACCATTGGCGTTTGACCAAGAAATCGCTAGCCCTCTCCAGCCAGCCAAAATACCGCCTTTCAGAATAAAACTTTCGAAAAAACGCCACATGGCTTTGAAGAAAATAATCGCAGGAGGGTAGCTCTTCCCACTTTGACGATTGATCTCGGTGTACCGATCCACCTTAACCAAGAACTGCCCCAAATGCTGTACAGCATTGTGATCTATCGGATAAGACAGCTTTTTAACTGCGCTACCATCATGCAATGCAACGGACTCATGGACGTCATTATCATTAAAGTTATGCGCTTCTCGGTTAAACAAACGAACCAACCAGTCGCCACCCCAACCAGCGTATTTCACATACTTGCCCATCAGATAGTTTCTACGCAGCAGCTTAATCGCAATGGTTGGATCCTGATTGGGTAGCCACCCCTCAAGAAACTCTGAAAGCTCTGGACTGACCATTTCATCCGCATCAAGAGAAAGCACCCAGTCATTACTTGCGCACGCCACAGCCGCTTGTTTGGTCTTTCCAAAGCCAACAAACTTCCCTTCAAAGATAAGTACATTGGGGTATTCCGAGGCGATTGAGAGCGTGTCGTCACTTGAACCATTGTCGTACAGAACAACCTCCTGAAACGCCTTTAACGACTCAAGCGTCTCACGAATCGTGTCTGCAGCATTCTTAACGATGATCACCGCACTTACGTGCTCTATCATGTACTTTTCCTATCTCGCCGAATGATACGTTTCGACATCAAGCATACATAAAAAAAGGGAGCCGGGGTAACCTGACGCGCGGAACGAGCGGCAGGTTTTTTAAGGCTCCCTAAGGGACTAAGATCGCTAAATCGCTATTTAGACAAATCTAAAAGCAATTTGTTCAATCGACTTACAAATGCGCCAGGCTCTTTCAATTGATCGCCCATGGCAAGTGCGGCCTGATCAAACAATACAAGCGTTAGGTCGTTAAAACGCTCATCATCCTGCTCGTCATTCAGTTGCTTAACAAGAGGATGATCGCCGTTGATTTCAAAGCTTGGCTTACTCTCAGGAACAGGCTGACCTGCGGCCTCCATAATCTTCTTCATCTGTGCATCCATATCGTGTGCACCAGCGACCAAACAAGCAGGGCTATCGGTCAAACGATTCGACATCCGCACCTCATCCACTTTGTCAGATAGCAGCTCTTTGATCTGCTTGATCAAGCTTTCGTAGGTTTTGCTCGCTTCTTCCTGTTGCTTTTTGTCTTCTTCAGCCTCTGCCTCACCAAGATCCAACTCCCCCTTGGTCACATCTTGCAGATGCTTGCCTTCGAAGTCAGACAGGTATGAAATCATCCATCCATCTATTCGATCACTCAGCACAAGCACTTCAATCCCTTTCTTACGGAAGATTTCCATATGAGGGCTTGATAAACCTGCGGCATGACTTTCAGCAGAAATATAATAAATTTTCTCCTGCCCTTCAGACATACGAGCGACGTAATCATCAAGTGATACATTTTGAGTGCTATCGCCATTCGTTGAAGCAAAACGAAGCAGCTTCGCTAGTTTCTCTTTATTAGAGAAGTCTTCGCCAAGCCCTTCTTTGATTACTTGACCAAACTCGTTCCAGAACTCTTGGTACTTCTCAGCGTCGTTCTTGGCCATTTTTGACAGCGTATCCAAAACGCGCTTGGTCAGCGCTGTGCGCAAGCTGTCGACTGTTTTATCGCTTTGTAGAATTTCACGAGATACGTTCAAAGATAGATCACGCGTATCGACGATACCTTTCACAAAGCGAAGGTATAGCGGCAAAAACTGCTCCGCTTCGTCCATAATAAACACACGCTGAACGTAAAGTTTTAAGCCCCGAGGAACGTCACGGTTATAGAGGTCAAATGGCGCTTTGGAAGGAATATAGAGCAAACTCGTGTAATCCAGCTTGCCTTCAACACGGTTGTGCGACCAAGTGAGCGGGTCCTGGAAATCGTGTGAAATGTGCTTATAGAACGACTTGTAGTCATCGTCTGACACTTCAGATTTTGAAAGCGTCCAAAGCGCCGTCGCTTCGTTTACCGTCTCATCTTCAGGTGCTTTCTGCTCTTCGCCTTCTTCCGCAGGCATTGGCTCAGATTTCATAACAACCGGGAAAGAAATGTGATCTGAATACTTCTTCACAAGACCGCGCAAGCGCCAGCCATCGGCAAATTCAGTCTCATCATCTTTCAAATGCAACACAATTGACGTACCGCGCTGAGGGCGATCAACGGTCTCAATTGTAAATTCACCTTCACCCTCTGAAGTCCAGTGCACACCCTCTTCGGCAGCAACACCCGCGCGACGGGTAAACACTTCCACTTTTTTAGCGACAATGAACGCCGAGTAGAAACCAACACCAAACTGGCCAATCAACTGCGAATCCTGTTTG
Source organism: Oleiphilus sp. HI0079 (assembly GCF_001635105.1). Classification (NCBI taxonomy): domain Bacteria; kingdom Pseudomonadati; phylum Pseudomonadota; class Gammaproteobacteria; order Oceanospirillales; family Oleiphilaceae; genus Oleiphilus; species Oleiphilus sp. HI0079. Next base: position 12,510 of record NZ_LWFT01000573.1, on the reverse strand, counting down.
CTGTCGCCCGTTAGCTTAGACATAAAGTCGGCCGTACCAGACTTCGCAATTGTACCGAGGTTGTTGATCACGTCGTCCCGAGTCATCCCGATACCATTATCGGTAATGGTGACTGTCTTAGCGTCTTTATCGAAGTCGAGGCGAATTTTTAAATCACCATCGTTCTCATAAAGCGCATCGTTTGAAAGCGCCTCAAAACGAAGCTTATCCTCTGCATCTGATGCGTTAGAAATCAATTCTCTTAGGAAGATTTCTTTGTTGCTGTAAAGGGAATGAATCATTAGGTGAAGTAGTTGCTTCACTTCCGTTTGAAAGCCTAGCGTTTCAGCATTCTTGCTAAGATTCTCTGATTCAGACATACCAATGATCTCTCTTTTGAATAACGTTAATTGATTTAAAAAAAGAACCCTTGCTCAGCGCTCGACTGGAGTTGAAGGGTTGTCCAAAAACAGCACGAAGCCATTTTTTAAGCTGCAACTGTATGTAGGGACGAAGAGAGATAATTCAAGACTAAAGCAGACAAATTTCTTCACGCGACTAGCTGTCTATCAAGCGCACTTGACTTTAGACTTCCCGCCCACGAACATCCCTACTCCATAAAAAAACAAGATACCTTTCCCATGTTGCGAGCCTTTGTTATTTTTCTGTTTTCCATCGTCGTCTTCATCGGTTTGAGCGCCGCTGTTTTAGATGCCATCTACGGCGGTGGAGAAGCGTTCCCAGATCGCAGCTCGACACCCATTCTCGATCCGTCCAAACTCGAGCTAGTCGCTGATCTTCCTTACCCTCCGGGCAATATTGCCGTGAGCGAACAAGGGCGCATATTTTTCACTTATCACCCCGAAGGTCGGCCTGAATACAATCTTGCAGAGTTAGTAAATGGCGAGCCAACTGAGCTGCGCTTCAACGCACCTTCTGAATTGAATATTGAAACCGTTCTCTCGATGCGCATCGACCGACAAAATCGCTTATGGTTGCTCGACTACGCCAACCATGGAAGCGGCACGCCACAAATTGTCGCGATCGACCTTTCTTCGATGGACGTTGTGCATCACTATGTGTTCGAGAGCGACATTGCGCCTCTTGGCTCACACCTAAACGATTTTCAGGTAGACCCTACCGGCCGCTATATATTCATTGCTGATGCAAGCATCTTTGGCTTGAGCCCAGCCCTTATCGTCTATGATGTGCAAACGCAATCGGCACGTCGCGTTATCGAAGACCACGACTCTGTCGATCCAGACAACTTTATCCCGTTTGTAGAAGGCGAGAAGATGCTGATGCTTGGCGTTTTCGCCATTCGTCCCGGCGTAGACTCAATCGCATTAGACAGAAATGGCGAGTGGTTATATTTCGCACCGGTAACGGACAACATGATGCATCGCATACGAGTAGCCGACTTACTTGAGCCAAACTTACCTAAAGAGACGCTCTATGGTCGTATCGAAGCATTTGCAGAAAAAACAATGAGCGATGGTATTACGACAGACAATGCTGGAAACATCTATATTTCAGACTTAGAGCATTCAGCTATTATCGTTATGTCGCCGTCTGGAGAGATGAAGACTCTATACAAAGATAAAAAATTACGCTGGCCGGATGGCTTTAGTTTTGGCCCTGATGGGTATCTATACGTCACAGCGAGCGCACTTCAATACGTGATGGCCAAGCCCGACAGCTATATTGCTGAAAAAGGTCCGTATCAAATTTTCAAACTTAAAACGGACCAAACGGCAACACCGGGGCACTAATAGCTAAAGCAACGGCTGAGCAGCTTCAAATTGCTGCTCAGCCGGCACATCATTCAATCAAGAAGTGTGCTCGAGCAAGAGCAATAGGCTTGTCTTGGGACTCTTGCCAAGCATGCACTTCTACATTTGCGACACGTCCTCCTTGTCGAGTGACCTCACAAAGCGCAAACGTATCGGTATCCATACCGGCTCTCAAATAATCGATAGAGAAATCAATGATTTTTGGAAATGACTCAACAGGCTGGGTCGCCAAGAGATGTAAGCTACTCGACATTTCCATAAATCCACCCAAAACCCCACCGTGAATCGCAGGCAAAATCGGGTTACCCAAATTGCTATGGTTGCGAGTCAGTTTGAAAAGGCCTGACTCGACATCCCCATCAAATTCCACTCCAATATGCTTGGCGTAAGGAATCGCTTCAATCAATGCGTCATGCTGACCCGACGCAAGCACAGACTGCCGAAGCGTTTTCAAGTCACCCTCTAGGTGATGCATCTTTGGTGCCGGAAAGTGAGGCACATCAATGCCCTTCGTCATATGCTCAAGAGAGGGTATTCCCTTCGCACCCATGCGCATAAATGTTGCAACACAATGCGCTACCGTTCTATCCACTTGATAGGCTTCACATCGCATAAAAACAATGTTGTTGGTGACGCGGTAACAACTAGCACGGGCGTAGACTGGATATCCAGGCCGCGCAGAGCGCATGTAATCAACACGCAAATCTAAGGTGGGGCACAGCTCAAATTCCGGCATAGCGCATAAAACGGCTGCGCCAGCGGTGGTGTCCATCAGTGTCGTTATCGCTCCACCATGAATCACCTTCGAGTCGGGATTGCCAATAATTCTCTCTGAGTATGGCAGTTCGAGTATTAATTCATTTTCCCGCGCGGATGTGACCGTAATTCCCAATGCTTGGCATTGTGCCAACACGGAAATAAAAGACTCAACTTGTTTCAATAAAATGCTTTCATCGCGCATCGTTAATACTGCCTCGATTATTCCAAAGCGGCGATTATAGTGAACTTCGTCACATAAAATAAGATCAAAGCATAAAGAAGCATAATAACCACGCCGTATCACTCGAATAGGATCAGAGATGAGCTCACTTTTAGGAACCAACTTAGTACTCCCGTGCGGGTCGGAACTGACGAACCGAATTGCGAAAAGCGCCATGACCGAGGGGCTTGCGGAACCCGGCGATCTCCCCGGAAAGGCACTGGAAACGCTTTATCGCTCATGGTCACATGGCGGCGCCGGACTACATATCACCGGTAATGTTCAAATTGACAGTCGCTACCTCGAACGCGCAGGGAACGTGGTTTTGGAAGACGATAAAAACCTCCCAGCCTTTAAAGCGTGGGCGAACGCCTCTCAGGTCGCTGGAAATCAATGCTGGGTACAGTTGAACCATCCAGGACGTCAGTGCCCGAAGCTCGTCAATCGCCAACCTCTCGCCCCTTCAGAAGTTCAACTCGACATGCTGGGTAATTTTGGCAAGCCTAGAGCAATGAGCGAAGAAGACATCAACGATGTGATCAAACGCTTTGCTCGTTCGGCTGAACTTTGTCAGCAAGCCGGTTTTAGTGGAGTGCAGATTCATAGTGCTCATGGTTATTTACTCAGCCAGTTTCTCTCACCTCGTGTGAATACACGAACAGATAAGTGGGGAGGCAGTGTCGAGAATCGCGCGCGGCTGTTGCGAAACATTATTGCAGCGGTTCGAGAAAAAGTAGGGCCAACCTACCCTATTGGCGTAAAGCTCAATTCTGCAGATTTTCAAAAAGATGGCTTCACCTTTGAAGAATGCATGCAGGTGGCAAAGTGGCTGGGAGAAGAAGGGGTCGATCTACTTGAAATTTCTGGAGGCACCTACGAGCAGCTGAGCTTGATTGGTGTTGAGCCGACCGAAGTACGAGAAAGTACGCGAAAGCGTGAGGCGTATTTTATCGAGTATGCAAAACGTATCAAAGAGGCCGCAAACATACCTCTGATGGTTACGGGAGGATTCCGATCGCGATCCGTCATGGAAAAGGCACTTGCCGACAAAGAGCTCGATATGATCGGTTTAGCTCGCCCTCTTTGCACACAAACCGATTGCCCTGCAAAACTCATAGATGGCGCTATCGACACGCTCGATGACTATGAGAACCAGCTGGTCATGGGCAAAGGATTTTGGGGCAACAACAGCAGTTCGAACCTGATAAAGGCCATCAACAGCTACGGCCAAGTAGGTTTTTATTACTGGCAAATGATTTTGCTATCAAAAGGTTTAGCGCCAAACCCAAAAATTCACACATTGCGCTACTTTCTACGTCATATGAGCAATGACTTTCGTTTGAATATGCGTCGCAAACTTAAAGGATAAACCGCACAAGATGAGGAATTATTGCGCATCTTGTAACAATGAAAGAATATGCTCTGCGAACTCCTCGGGCCGCTCTTGCATAAAGCAATGGCCGCCCTCAACCTCATGCACGCTCACTAGGTCATAGTTTTTTTCCAGCTTTGGCAGTGTATTTCGTACAAACTCATAGGTTTTGTTGCCGTAAAGCATGTCAGCCGGAATTTGCAGCGCACTGAGTGAGGTCCATATCGCAGAGGTATAGCTGGCAAAAATAGCGCTCTCAATGCGCGGCGGGCATTTTAACTCAAAACCTCCTTTCTCCGAGGCGCGCATTCCATGCCTGATGTAGGAATGTAGGCAGTCGTCATCCCAGCCTTTAAACGTGCCTCGTTGATAGAAGTATCGCCACATAGCGTCTTCATCGTGCCAGTATGTTCCGCGCACTTTCGCTTGTTTGACCATCGGTAGATACTTTGACAAGCCAAGAAACTGCATCCCGTTTGCGGCAAGGGTGAACGCCCGCGATCCGATGATCGGATCGAGCATAATGATACGATCAAACAGCATGGAATCAGCAGCAGCCATTAGAAGCGTATTTACTCCGCCAAAGCTGTGCCCTAGTCCAACGCGAGGAACATCATTCCACATGCTAGAGTAATGTTGCCAAACCTCTGAAAAGTAATGCGCGCTGTCGTCCCAGTTAGTAAAACGCTCGCCTGCATCGCTATCGCCATGGCCTTGAGCATTGCTCAGGAATAGATCGAAGTGTTTGGACAAGGGCCCTAAAAACTTCTCATACACCAAACCATTAAACCCGTTCCCATGTAAAAAATGGATCACAGGTTTTCCGGAGGGCGGTGTGTAGTGGCCACGAAGCTTAAAACCGCCAGAAACCTCGTACTGCCAGGGTTCCAGGCCAGCTATAAACCTCGATATTTCTTCTCTCACTAAGCACTCCAGTTCATTAATATGGTGTTGTACTGCTCAAGCAGATCAGCCGGAAGCTCAGCTCCATGCTCGATCAACGCACCTAATGGCAAATCCTCGTAGAACAAATCTCTGCAGGCATGAACAAACTTAAGGGTGGTAAACGCATCAAACCAATCGTCAAACGCAGCCAGTGCTCTTTGTCCGTGCAATGCTTGTTTGCTGCAATGCAACAGAAACCGATCAAAGCGCAATGAATCAAGCACGTCAGGTAATACGTGATCTTGGCTCACCGAGGACTCAAGCCTTGCCAAAAACCTCTCTGGGGAAATTTCAGCGGCGCTATTATTAAGCACAAACCGCAATCTTCCAAGCGCTTTGAAGCTTTTGGGGTGATAATAACGATAGTCTTGCAGTGCTTGTTGATGCTGACCAATCTTAATCAGGGCCGGTCCGGTGCCAAAAGGCACCCGCTCGCTATCTCTGCCTGCGATCGACAGTTCCGGCTCATCCAAACTCACCACACCATTATGTTTCGCGAGTTTGTTTAAAAGATAAAAGTCTTCGCCTGCCGGGCGCTTCGGTACGCCTCGCACTTTGCAATAATCATCTAGGTTGATCAGCATCGTCGAGCCCAATGCGTGGTAGGCGTAAGGCGAGCCTGCCCCACTGAGCTGAGCAACATAATAGCGAAGCTTAAAGTCATACAAAGCGCTTTCAAGCTCGAGACCTTTGCTTGCCTTGTGCGTGAACGGATATACCATGGCACTTGGCGATCTAGCGCTCGCCCCAATACACAAGCCGTCTCGTACCGCAGAGAAATATCGATCAGGTAACGCGACATCCGCATCGCAAAAGTGTAACCAGCCAATATCGAGATTCGTTTGAGCAACTGCGATGGCGATATCTGCTCCAATTTTTCGCGCTAAACCCACTCCGTGTTTCGGGTCAATGGTATTTCCCTCAGAGCAGCGATCAACAATAAGAACCTGGTGGTTTTGGCTTACTTGGGCAAGATACAGGCGTGACGAGATTTCTTTTGCTTGAAGCGACTTCGTGAAGTGCTCAAGCGTTTTTTGGGTGCGTAATCTGGCTTTGGTTTTATCGACCACCGGATGCGGCGCATTCAATACCCAAATAGAAAGCAGGTTCTGATGCGCTGGCATCTCAAGGAACGATGAGAGCACGTCAATGCGCTCATCATAGGCGGGTAGAACAAATAACTCTTTTACTCCCTGCCCTATCTGCGACAAGGCAGAATCACTCCGCCATAGTTCTTGAGCCTCTGGTTCGGCATAGCGCTCTAGGTAATGCTGACGAACAGAAAGCGTTGACACGCGCGCCCTAGCCTCTTCTCGACATCGTATATCAGACTCAGGAAAACTGCTTTGCTAAACTGTCAACGAGGCCGCTTCGCAATGCCTCAAGCCTGGTCACCTCATAGGGCGTCGCTGCAAATTTTCCCCAAACAGGCGCAGGCCATGCATGATCTATCTTAAAACGAACAACATGGTGAATGTGCAGTTGTGCAACCACATTGCCAAGCGCGGCAATATTCAATTTGTCGCCATCAAAGCGTTCCATCAGATGCGTTGACAGCACATTACTCTCTTTGTCCAGTTGCGCTCGCTGCGCGTCATCCAAATGGTATAACTCAGTCACTTGGTCGCCAGAGGGTTTCACAACTCTCGGAATCAAAATACACCAAGGATAATGCGCATCATTCATCAGAACAACACGGCAAAGCGGCCAGTCGAACAAGAATACTGTGTCGCTCTCTAACCTAGAATCCAGAACAAAACCAGACATACTTATGCACCATCGCGCCTGGTTTGCCAAACAGCTTCCCAATCTAGCGCCGATTGCACAATCACGCCAAGATCATCATTGTCCGGTGCCCAGCCAAGCGTTTGTTTTATTTTCGTATTGTCGGCCATTAATGCATCTGGATCGCCCGCGCGCCTTTCTGTCTCTTCTACCGAGAAATCAACACCGGATTTTTCTTTCACAACGTCGATCACTTCTTTCACCGTAAAACCACGACCATAGCCACAGTTCATGATTTGCGAGTCACCACCTTTTGCCATGTAATCTAGCGCCATAACATGCGCCTTTGCTAAATCATCGACATGGATATAATCGCGAATACATGTGCCATCACGAGTTTCATAGTCGGTGCCAAATACTTTCATCCCGGTGCGGGCGCCGGTAACACACTCACAGGCAACTTTAATTAAGTGCGTTGCTTCGGGGGTTGCTTGGCCAATTCGGCTTTGAAGATCTGCACCGGCAACATTAAAGTAGCGCAAAATGACATGTTTAAGACCTGTTGCAAATGACAGATCACGGATCATCTGCTCGCTCATCATCTTCGACGCACCATAGGGGTTAATCGGTGCTAAAGGCATATCTTCTGTCAACACCTTCTCATCCGGCATGCCATATACTGCCGCCGTCGATGAAAATACCATGTATGGCGTCTGATGTTTTTGAATAACGCTTAACAGGTTTAGGGTATTGCGCGTGTTGTTGCCATAGTATTTAAGCGGATTCTCAACCGACTCAGGGACGACAATATTTGCAGCGAAGTGCAACACCGCCTCAAAAGTGTGTTCGGTAAATAGCGCATCAAGCTTGTCAAAGTCGCCGACATCACCAACCACTAACTCTCCGCAAGTCACCGCCCATTCGTAGCCAGTAGAGAGATTGTCGTATACAACAATATCGTGCCCAGCTTCTCCTAACTGCTTAACAACGTGACTTCCTATGTAGCCAGCACCGCCCGTTACCAATACTTTCATAATGCTCTCTTTCTCCGCGTTTCCGTTCAAGAAAATAATCTTAACCGATTCATTTGATTATCACATTTTATGCGCAATTATTTATGACCGCTTATTTGTTGTATTGATGAAGCGATCTAAGCCATCAAGGCGTCTTGCTGTTTAACTTGAGGGCCTTCTTTTTCTTGCGGCGAAGGTCAAAAAATGAGGAGATCAAGCCACTACAAGATTCTGCAAGCACATCGGAGGTGACTTCAACGCGCGTATTCATTGCAGCGTGCTCCAGCAAACGGTTCTGGCTGAGAACAGCACCAGCTTTGGGTTCTCGCGCACCAAACACCAAACGCCGAATACGAGAATGCACAATGGCGCCACAACACATCGTGCAAGGCTCTATAGTGACATATAAGGTCGCCTCAGGAAGCCGGTAATTACCCACTCTCTGGCAAGCCTCTCGGATAGCCAATACTTCGGCATGCGCCGTTGGATCACAGCTACCAATCGGCGCATTACAACCTTCTCCTACAATCTCGCCGTCCAGCACAACGACAGCACCAACAGGAACCTCCTGATGCTCGGCAGCACGCTCCGCTAAACGAAGCGCCTGTTGCATGAAGTACTCGTCGCTATGCTGCATTAGGTCGAGGTGCCGCTTGGCGAAACGCCGTTAGACCTACTCCCACTCAATCGTGGCTGGAGGTTTCGAAGAAATGTCATAAGTAACTCGAGAGATGCCAGAAATCTCATTAATGATACGGTTCGACACCAGCTCAAGAAAATCATATGGCAAATGCGCCCAACGCGCAGTCATAAAATCAATTGTCTCAACTGCGCGCAGAGATACCACGTACTCATATCGTCTTGCATCACCGACTACGCCAACGGACTTCACCGGTAGAAATACCGCGAATGCCTGACTCGTTTTATGGTACAGATCATGACGATGCAGCTCTTCAATAAAAATATGATCGGCGCGACGCAACAGATCCGCATATTCTTTCTTTATTTCACCTAAGATACGAACACCGAGCCCCGGACCTGGGAACGGATGGCGATACACCATGTCATAAGGCAGACCAAGCTCAAGGCCTATCTTACGAACCTCGTCCTTAAATAACTCGCGCAATGGTTCAACGAGCTTAAGCTTCATGTCCTCGGGCAAACCACCGACATTGTGGTGTGATTTTATGACGTGCGCCTTGCCGGTCTTGGAAGCCGCAGACTCGATAACATCGGGATAAATTGTGCCTTGAGCCAACCACTTCACATTCTCAATTTTGGATGACTCTTCATCAAACACCTCGATAAAGGTATTACCAATAATTTTACGCTTCTCTTCAGGGTCTGATGCACCCTTTAGTTTGCCTAAGAACAGGTCTTCAGCATCAGCACGGATAACTTTAACGCCCATGTTGTCAGCGAACATTTTCATTACCTGATCGCCTTCGTTATGGCGCAACAAGCCATTATCAACGAACACGCAGGTGAGTTGATCACCAATCGCTTTATGAAGTAGCGCCGCAACAACCGATGAATCAACGCCGCCCGACAAGCCTAACAATACGTGATCTGAACCAACCTGCTCTTTTACCGTAGCGACCGCATCGGCAACAATTTTGCTTGGCGTCCATAAAGCGTCGCAGCCAGCAATATCGAGCACAAAATGCTCAAGAATACGCTTACCCTGCAGGGTGTGAGTGACTTCAGGGTGGAACTGAACGCCATAGAAATGCTTGTCTACATTGCACATACCGGCAATCGGGCAAGATGGGGTCAGTGCCATTAATTCGAAACCATCGGGCATTGCAACAACCTTGTCACCATGACTCATCCAGACATCAAGCAATGCGTTGCCGTTCTCCCCAAAGTGATCTCGAATGTCCTTAAAAAGCGGATTTTCATTCGTAACTTCGATTTGCGCGTAACCAAACTCTTGCACATCAGAGCCTTCAACTTTTCCGCCTAGCTGCTCTGCCATGGTCTGCATACCGTAGCAAATACCTAGAACCGGCACACCAAGATCAAAAACCGCTTGCGGCGCTCGCGGAGTATTTTCACCCGTCACCGATTCTGGACCACCAGCGAGAATAATGGCCTTAGGGGCATAATCGCGGATTTCGCCATCTTCCATATCAAAGGCACGAATCTCACAGAACACTCCGATCTCACGAATTCGACGCGCGATTAGCTGTGTGTATTGAGAGCCAAAATCTAGAATGAGTACGCGGTGTGCGTGAATGTTCTGGTTTGCAGTTTCAGACGTGGTCATACCGATATTTACCTTAAAAAAATAATCGGGAGACGAATGCTCCCGATTATTGTGATCAACAAGTCGAACGAATCATGAATAACAGCAAGAATTAACCTACTCGATAGTTAGGCGCTTCCTTGGTGATCGTCACATCATGCACGTGACTCTCTTTCATACCTGCCGCTGTAATGCGGGTAAACTCAGGCTTAGTGCGCATTTCTTCAATATTTTGGCTTCCAGTGTAGCCCATGCTAGAGCGCAAACCGCCCATCAACTGATGAATAATGGCACTCATTGGCCCCTTGCAGGCGACACGACCTTCAATACCTTCGGGCACCAACTTATCAACACCAGATTTAGCATCTTGGAAGTAGCGATCACTTGAACCTTGGGCTTGCCCCATAGCACCAAGCGAGCCCATTCCGCGATACGCTTTATAGCTACGGCCTTGATACAGCTCCACTTCTCCCGGTGCTTCGTCAGTACCCGCTAACAAGCTACCAATCATGATGGTATGCGCGCCAGCGACAATCGCCTTAGATACATCACCAGAAAAGCGAATACCACCATCAGCAATAATAGGGATATCGAACGGCTTCAAAGCCTCGGCTACGTTTGCAATAGCAGAGATTTGTGGCACACCGACACCTGCAACAATACGCGTGGTACAAATAGAACCGGGGCCAATACCGACTTTAACCGCATCTGCTCCAGCTTCGGCAAGCGCGACAGCCGCTTCTGCTGTCGCAATGTTGCCGCCAATCACTTCTACTTGAGGATAGTTGTCTTTTACCCAACGAACTCGATCAAGCACGCCTTTCGAATGCCCGTGCGCAGTATCAACCACAATGACATCAACACCCGCTTTGACCAGCGCCGCTACGCGCTCTTCCGTGCCTTCACCCGTGCCAACCGCAGCACCTACTCGGAGCTGTCCAAATTCATCTTTACACGCGTTTGGATAATCTTGAGACTTTTGCATGTCCTTAACGGTCACCAAGCCAGTCAGCTCAAAATCATCATTAACGACAAGGACCTTCTCGATGCGATTTTTGTGCAGGATATCTTTAATGGCTTCTGTGGTTTCACCTTCTTTGACGGTAACGAGCCGTTCTCTAGGTGTCATGATCGCCGACACAGGCGTATCGAGACGGCTTTCAAAGCGGATATCTCGTCCCGTCACGATACCAACGAGATCTTTACCATCCACAACAGGGAGACCAGAAATCTTATGAGCACTGGTCAATTCCAGTACATCTCGAACAGTCGTCGTTGGTGTCACCGTTATCGGGTCTTTAACAACACCACTCTCAAACTTTTTAACCGCCCGAACAGTCGCCGCCTGTTCTTGGGCCGTCATGTTTTTATGCACAATGCCGATACCGCCTTCTTGCGCCATTGCTATTGCAAGGTTCGCTTCAGTCACGGTGTCCATTGCTGCCGATATAAGGGGAACGTTCAGGTTTATTTTGCGCGTCAAACGCGTGCTCAGGGCTACCTGATTGGGGAGAACTTCAGAATACCCAGGAATGAGTAATACGTCGTCAAAGGTCAATGCATCTTGCGCTATTCGCAACATCGGAGAATTCCTTAGCCATGCCGAGAAAAGCGGTTTATTATAGTTTGCTGTTTACCTTGCTGTAAATCACTAATTTGCATAGAATTTTCATGACCGATCGGTCAACAATCCACATGGCGTCTCATGTCTTATTTTTCTGAAAACACACCGCAGCCTGCTCGCAAACCATCAGCACTCACTGTTTCTGAACTAAATCGCCAGGTAAAGCGCATGCTCGAGGTAAGCTATGCGCAGGTGTGGGTGGTTGGCGAACTCTCGGGACTTGCCAAACCCTCCTCAGGACACTGGTATTTTTCCTTAAAAGATTCCAAAGCACAGATTCGCTGCGCAATGTTTCGCGGCTTTAACCAGAGGTTGCGCTATCAGCCCAAAGAAGGCGACAAAGTCATTGTTCGAGGAAAACTAAGCCTCTACGAAGGAAGGGGCGACTATCAGTTAATCGCTGAGGGAATGGAGCCCGCTGGAATCGGCGAGCTGCAAGCCGCTTTTGAGGCATTAAAACTGAAACTCTCTGCCGAAGGCCTCTTCGACCAGCGCCATAAAAAACCAGTCCCTACGATGCCACGATCAGTCTGCATAATCACATCTCCGACTGGAGCAGTGATTCACGACATTTTGCACGTTAGCCGCCGTCGATTCCCTGCAATGGAAATCAATCTAATCCCCGTAGCCGTGCAAGGCGAAGGTGCGGCACAACAGATCGCGCACGCTATCCGACTGGCAAATCGTCACAAGCCGGCTGATCTAATTATTGTTGGACGCGGAGGAGGCTCATTAGAAGACCTCTGGGCATTTAATGAAGAACTGGTGGCTCGGGCAATTCATCAAAGCGACCTGCCCATAATCAGCGCGGTTGGCCACGAAGTTGATTTTT
>NZ_LWFT01000572.1:0-8585 GCF_001635105.1 Oleiphilus sp. HI0079 | reverse complement strand
TTGTCACTGAAGAAACAGGTGTCATGGAGTCATTGTTACTTAACGAGGCTGCACGAGGCGCTTCCGATGGAGCGCTCTTGGTTACTTCTGCGCCTTGCGTTACTGGCGCTGATGATGCTTCTGAGATGTCATCCTGCTGACCAGCAACCACTGCGACGCGTTGTTTCTCTGGAGCACTATCAAAACCCGCGACCTCCTCAACGGAAGCGACAACCGCATTGGTTTGAGGTGCTTGTATCGAACGCACAAGTTCTTGTTCGGCGATACGGCGCTGCTCAATAACACTCACAACACGCTCGTCCGAGGCCGGACTAAACAGCGTGTGCAAACCTGCAAATGCGAGTGCAAAGACACCACCAAACATCAATGCTAAGCGCCCCCAAAGTACTTTTGTCTCTTCGTACTGGGTGTAATCCTCTTTTGGTGGCGGCAAGGGGCCAACGGGTATTTTCTTTTCACTCGGCATGTCTTTAGGCATGAGTAATCCCAATAAGTTGTATCAATCTGACGTTGTGACAGCACTGCTGGTCGGAATAAACAGTAATGATCGTTGTTATAATGTTGCAGGCCAAAGTTTACTCAATGCCGCACTCGGTCACAATCGCGCACCAGCCTGCACCAGCATTAAATCCAGCTCATGAAACTGGTTCTCTCGCGCAATACTCAATGCCGTTTCTCCGGATTGCGCGATAAAATTCACATCCGCGCCGGCTTCAAGCATGGGCTTAACGATCAGCATATTATTGTCAGCGACTAACTTCATCAGCAGAGACGCTCCATCAGGATAAACATCAACCTCTGCGCCTGCATCCAACAATATATTGGCTGTGGTAAGGTGCCCATTCAAAGATGCCTCGGCCAACGCACTCCAGCCGCGCGTATCGATGTAGTTTAAATCTTGGCCTTGTTGAATAAATGCAATGACCTGCTCATTCATACCCTTGCGACTAGCCAGCATTAGCAAGCTGGCTTGTTCAGGCTGAAGCGCCCAGTTTGGCGTTGCTCCGGCGCGCAATAAAATGCGGACAAATCGACCGCGCCCTTGAGACAATGCAATACGCAAGGGCGTATCCCCTTGGAAAACCGCATTGACCGAATCTCCCGCTAGGAGACTTGAGCGCAAAAGCTCCTCGCTGCCACTTTCAACAGCCTTCATCAGCGATGATGGGCTATCGAGCGTTTGCTTAGAGGTATTGATGCGAAAATCCGGCGGGACTTGTTGGTCATTCGAGGCGCATCCTGCTACCCACAACAACACACTTAATAGTATGATTAGGCGATTCATATTCCTGCACACAAACTGCGTTTTCCATAAACGCTAAGTGTGTTTGCTCAGCTACGAAAATACAAGCAAACAACTCGGCAATATAGCCGACAAGAATAGCCCAGAAGAATACCCGGTCATTTATGCCAAGCCTCACTCTGACAGCAGAACAGCGCGCCATCGTCGATGCCCCAGTCGGACATTATGTGATTCGCGCCGTCGCCGGAAGCGGAAAAACCACAACTCTCGCTTATCGCATTCAACATCTGCTTCAACAAGGGCTTGAGCCTCGCCGAGTTCTGGTGCTTATGTTCAACAAAAGCGCACAATTGGATTTTCAAAGCAAACTCCAAAAATTGGTGGGCGGTTCAAGCGCAGTTCCGGAAGTCCGAACATTTCATGCCATGGGTTTTCGACTTTACCAACGCTTCATTTCAATTGGCGCTCTACCCGCGTATCAAGGCTCTATCCTGAGCGAGCGAGAGCAGCAGTTTCATCTCCTTCAGCTTGTGCCGCAAGTGCTGAGTCCAGAACAGCACACGGAATTCAAACGCTATAAAAAAGAGTATTTAGATGTTGCCGCTCGTTTCATTGATCAATGTAAAAGCCAACTTGATGACCCGGCGAGTTTTTTCCGATCAAGTAATTTGGACAAAAAGTTTTCTTTCCTGCCCATTCTGTTTGAGCGCTTTGAAGAATGGCGCCATGACCATCGACGCATTAGCTATGCCGACATGCTGTACGATCCTGTCCGTGCGCTACTGGCCGATCCAGAGCTGAGACAACAGGTCGAAAACAAAATGGATGTGATTCTGGTCGACGAATATCAAGATACCAATGATATTCAGCATGCCTTGCTAACCTTGATCGCAGGACGTCGCGCTCAAGTAACCATTGTTGGCGACCCAGACCAAACCATCTACGAGTTTCGCGGGGCTAAGCCGCAATACATGCTGACAGGCTTTGCACAGGAATTTCAAGATACCGAAGCGCTTAACCTAAGCACAAGCTTTCGCTACGGCCATCAGGTGGCCCTATTAGCGAATCAATTGATCTCCCACAGCCCATACCATGAAGACGCATTGTGCATCCCAAGCGAAACAAACCCGGACACACAGGTCGAAATCTGTGAAAGCAATGATGAGCTGAACAGCCTGACGAAGCGACTCGCCAAACACTCCGAACAGGCATTGCAAAATACCGCGATTTTAGTGCGCTACTGGAGCCAAGCTGCACCAATCGAGTTAGCCTTACTGCGCGCGAATGTGCCTTATACGCTACAAGGGCATCGCGGCATTTTTGGGTCTGACGAGATGTCTTGCCTGCGTACAGTCTTACAATTGGCGTCCGGCGACTTCAAGCTGCTTACAGAAGAACAACGCTTAGCGAGCCTGATGCAACTCGGCCGCTTCCCACATCTAGGTATTAATGAGCGACAAATGCATGATGTCATGCAATCACTGGCGCACTGCAACAGCCGGTGGGGAAACCATTTACTTAGCTTGATTCCAGAGCAGCTTTCACGATACCAGAAGCTAAAGCTAGAGCGTTTTGCCAAAGCACTCTCCGCAGTTGAGAACAACGCCAACGCACCTCGAAAGGTATTTGCACACTACGTTTCCGAGACCAAACTCTATGAAGAGCTAAAAAGCAGCGGCTTGAGTGAAGACGCCAGTAACGAGCAAATAAGAACGATCAAAGGTCTAGTCGAGTTCATGTCGCAAGACAAAGCGGAAAGCGCATCCGCGCTGCTGCAAAATCTTGCAGAGCTAGAAGCAAGAACGCAGTCTCGCAATCAAAACATCGCAAGCGCAGGCCTGCAACTTACTAGCATCCATCGTGCAAAGGGGCTTGAGTGGGACAACGTGATTTTACCGGGCCTCTCGGAAACCAACTTCTTCGCACAGCAGGGTAAAAATGATGTGGATATTGCGAGTGAGCGTCGCCTGATTTACGTAGCTATGACACGAGCGCAAGAAAGGTTACTCATGTTTTGCCCGCCAGAGAGCAGCAAAGACCGTCTCCGTTTTCTCGATGAAATGGCTGCAAATGCGTCACTTGATATGGCCAAAGCCATTAAACAAGGGCAATCCAACATCAATCTGAATGACGCACCCAGCGCAATTAGCCAGCGTTACGCTGCGCATTTTGAGTTAGATCTGAACTGGGATAAAAACCGAAGCCAAGTACGCACTAGCCAAACGGCTCACTGGACGGCAAACAACGTTGTGCACAAATTGCTGGGTAAAGGTCGAGTTGTAAAAGAAGAAGGCGATACGTTTACTGTTGAGTTTGATGATCATCAACGGCGTGTATTTTCCAAGCGCTATGCAGACCAGGTATTTGAGCCTGCCTAACGAAATCTAACCGAGCGGCTGTTGGTGAACAATAAAGTTACTAACAAATGGTTCCATAAGGTACTGATTTTTACTCGACCGGATTTTGTCACGACTAAATATAGTTGTTAACAAAATTGATGCCTAATGAAGTCAGCTACCACACCAAAGCGGACATTGCGCAAGTCGAAAACCTCCATCTGAAATGTGAGAAAAGCGGACGTTAAGTTAAGGCTGAGCTCTGAATAGGGCTACTGGAAAAGCAGACATTAGAACGCCCAGCTCACCGCGCGTAGTAATGTTGGCGACTTTGCTGCGTGTTTTGCAGGAAAGGTGCAAACATTACGGAGTCCGGTGGAGCTGCTGGTTATGTTGTCTTTGATTGAACAAACCTCGATAAACCAAGCACGATTAGCAAGCTTGATAAAATACCAAGGCCCGCCCCGGTATATACAGTTAACAGCACCAATGTTTCAACTACGTAACTAGCTGAGAAACCTTGGCCAGCCATTGGCAATGCTTTACTTGCCCCAAATACTGCTGACAGCGTAATAGAAAACCAAACTAAATACATGCTTAATAAACCTGACCAATAGGCTATTTTTAACCATTTATCTTTAAGAGAAAGTAACTCAAAGACGACACCAAATATCATAAGCGCCATGCCACTTTGAACCGCAGCCAAGTGAGCAGACAAAGCCATACGCGGATTTAGGAAATAAGGAATTAGACCACCTTGAATAAGGCCAATTAGAAAAAGTGTAGCCCCCCAGAATATGAGTTTGCCTCCAAGAGGCCCAATTTTAATCGTCAATTTTTGATTCCTTTCTGCTTATTCTGTTTAAAAGAGCAATTGATTATATCCTTCTAGCTAATAAATTCGATTACCCGAGAAGTAATAAAAAACATAACGCCTAGCTAAACGGCAAAATTTGATGGCAGCTTTTTTGCGTGTTTTTGCAAAAAGGATGACAGCATATTTTGTCCATTTGAGCTTCTTGTTAGGTGATTGATTGCCCTAGGTTTTTCTTTAGAATGGGGTGTTTTGGTCGCCACTCTTTTTCTCTTTATTGAAAAGAACCTTGAACTTCAATTCACCGATTATTTTTAATTCTACCATCAGTGAACACAACGATTCACTTCATTCTTGTTTGCTAAATCAACGACGCCAACCATCAAAGTTTTCCGCTTGGAATAAGCCAAAATTTATAGTTAATGGAACATGCTTCGGCTTAGCATTTTCTATAATTCGTGCAACATCATTGTACGATTTATGAACCAGTACAACCTATTGATTTTAATGCTTTTATGTCACCTAACGCTCCACTAAAGTGCGCGTTTTTTAGCGTCACTTTTCAGTGACTTGTTATGTTTATCGGGACCTAATGCCCATAGTATGTATAGAACAATTACAGACTCTGGAAGTATAAATTTCCCGAATATTTTAGCGCTAGTATAACCAAACAGCCACCAAACAGTAGGCATTGATACTAGCGAAAAGACTGTAGCGATATAAATAAATCTGGGCACATGCCACTTGATTGAAGTTTCTGGGTATTTGTTCCGGCTAAAAGCCCATTTTCTCCATACAGTAGAAACTAAATAGATAACAAGGAAAAAACCTAATACAGCTAGCCAATCAAGAGCCATTAAGTTTTCAATACTACAATCAGGATTACACGAAAAGAGACTATCCATAATCTTCACTGTTAAAATTAGGAAACATAACGCCCGCAACAGCGGCGAGCAACTTGTTGCGAGTCCTGTTGCTTGCGCTTGTTAAGGCTTGATCGCTGATTGAAGTTCATTAGATATTCCTGGCGCACAGCTTTCGGTTATGCATTTTTTAATAAGTGCTTTATTAGCCTCCTGAATGCTCCTTATGCGATGAATTGCCTGTTCGATATTACCAGACTCAATCTCGTTCAGCGTTTTATTGAAAAATTTGTACTCATTAATCAAACCAAGATGGAGTTGCTCGCTGTTAAACAAATGGAGTTTATCCAAGGTTCTTTCGGCTGAGAAATACATAACCCCAATACCAACAATAAGACCAGCAATAAATACTTTCATTTGATGCCTTAACGCTCAGCTAAGTGGCGCCGTTTACGGCGTCCTTGCTTGAGCGCCTGGTTAACTGCTGGGTGACGGGGATGGAAAATAGCGAAATGCTAAATAGAATTATATTGAACGCTGTAGTCCATTTTTGCTGAATAATTTCATAGTCCCTGTTAGCCGCAGCCAGCAATAAATCCGCTAACTGGTCATCAGTTAGCTTCAAAGAGCCATCCTTGATTAAGGCTGCCTTTTCCGCGACCTTTTGTTCAAAGCTCAGCTCCGCTGCTTGAAATGTTGTAAAGAAGCTATAAAACCTTACGTTCACAATGACGGCAATAAGAGCGTAAAACATATAAAGCAGTACAGTTTTTCTCATATATAACAACCAGAACAGTTAACGCCAAGCTAAGCGGCGCGCATTTATGCGCGTCCTTGATTGAGCGCCTTGTTAAGTGTTTTGTGTTTAATTAGAACGCTAGCCATCGCCGTCCCCTCCAAAGCCACCGGAATCGATGTGGCTACTGCCAGCACCGTCATCGGAAAGCCCCACACTATTTGAGTGCGAAGCCACTATAGCGGTAAGGAAGAAGAGCTCTAGTACGCGAGACCTTGATTTGCTAGAACCACTATATTGCGGTGCAGACCTTATATGACTAAGAGCGAAATTTAGAATGAGCAATGCACCGACCAATGGTATGCATAGTACGATTAGAGCTTGGAAAAATAATTGAATTGGCTCGTACATTTCCGATTTATGTGCGTAATAGATTGCCATGGCATCGAGGTATACCAGAGCTATCACGATTATCCATATCAGGTATTCGCTCATTATCTTCCTTACACTTAACATTTGAATATACGTCTCGCGACGCACGTCTTGCGACGGTATATTTTTTTGATTGTTGATCCTTACTTACTTGGCGGGTCCAACCATCCCTGAGCTTTCTATCCTAAGCAGAAAAGTGTCGTTTTGGAAGTACGCCTCGCGACGTATATCCTAATTTTGATTATCTCCATAAAGAAGCCAATAAGTTATTCAAATCAGCTACTTACAGGCACAGGTGTTTTCTTTGCATTTATATGCGTCTTGAGACGTATATCCTCACTAGCTATCGCTTCCAAAAGTAAAGATGGCGCGTTTAACTTTGATCCGCTTTGGTATGTTTTCTTTTAAAAGGGGAGCGCGATGGCAATGTCCGCTCATCACCAAAAAACCGCTGTAGCTTTATCTCGAGCCGCATGTCTACTATTTGGTGGCAGCTGATGGGGAGGCATACCGAATTTATAGTCCGCGTTTCACCATTCAGTAACATGATGCCACAGTATCTATATTATAATTTTACGCATTCTGGTGTATTATTGCATCATAACTGCACCGATCTATAGGTATCATTATGACAAGGCAAAGCATTACCCTAACGGAACAAAATGACACATGGCTCAGAAATCATGTCGATAACATCCGAGACTATTCCAACAAAAGCGAGTTGATCAACGATTTAATTCGAAGAGCCAGAAGAGCTGAGCTCATAAATATTAAACTGATGGAAGCTGAGCAAAGTGGATTTGTTTCTCAAAGTCCTGCTGAAATGCTTGAAGAGTTCAAAGAAGAACTGAAGCGTTAATGTATACATATCGAATTTCTGTAAACGCTAAGGAAGACCTTAAAAGAATTTACGCTTATGGAATTGCCGAATTTGGTGAGTATCAAGCAGATGAATACTATTTTGGTTTCTTTGAGACCTTTGAATTAATTGCCTCAAATCCACTTCAATATCAGACCATAGATCATATTCGGCCAGGTTATCGGCGTTGTCCTTATTTGGCAGATACTATCTACTATCGAATAAATGGATCCTTCGTTGAAATTATGGCTATTCTTGGCGGACAAGATGCAGATTCGTGGCTTTAATAATTGACGCGAATGCCTGCTTACCTCGTGAAGTTAACAGAGCAATAGCGATGCTTCGAGGTCCGCTCTTAACCAAAAAGCCGTTGTGACTTTTCGACGATCGGCATGTCTGCTATTTGGTGTTAGCTAACCGGCTGGAAGCGGAGCTTTAGACTTCTTACGGTAAAGAAGTGAAGAAAATAAAAGACCTAGAGCCTCAAAAATTAACGACTTTATTGTTTTACTAACATCTTTATTGTTCACCAACAGCGGCGATGCTCAAACCCGACAGCCCCAAACGGACGATTTAAAGTATTTGTCGAATGGCGCCCTGCTGATCGATGGCCACAAGCGTAAAACGCCCTTCTGTTACCTTGGCATTGACGTTACTCGTGCTTTGCTCAGCAAACACCTCAACGACGACGACCATCGAACTGCGACCACTGTCCTCAAGTCGAGCATAAAAACTAACCAGATCACCGACATTAATCGGTGACTGAAATTGAATGTTCTCTACCGCAACGGTAGAACAGCGGCCTTTGGACAGTTTGGTTGCGCACAAAGTCGCGGCCGTATCCATCTGATCCAACAACCAGCCTGCATAGACGTCGCCGTGCACGTTCGTACTCGCCCCTGTCGCGGAAACCTTGAGCATCAACTCGCTATCGGGTGAAGGTCTCAACCCTTCAAAAAGTGTCATTTCGCTGTCTCTAAAAACTTAACTAATGCTTTAAACAATAGCCTGTTTAAAGGCCTTAGCTAGGAAAAGTTTTGAGTAAAATGTCAAAACAATGTAAAAAACAAATATGACAACGCACTGTCATATAAGTGTCATAAAACAATCATATAGTTCGTCTCAAGCCTAAGTTACACATTACAGCTAGGTGTTTCAAAAACTCGAATTATTCGTAGGAGACGGTAGTGAGATTTAAAAAACTAATCGGATCAAGGGGCTTGTTTGGCGCCTTGTTAACGTACATGTAAAGGAAGCGAGATAGCGGGTAAGCGCCTGAAACTGCGTTTTCAGGTGTTGCTT
>NZ_LWFT01000571.1:0-7050 GCF_001635105.1 Oleiphilus sp. HI0079 | reverse complement strand
ACGCGGTATGACCCAGAACAATTGGGCGATCATTCCGGATTTGATTTCAGTGCTGCGCCGCAATTAAAGCAGTGCGCTGCGGAGCCTTTTAACTTAGAGGTGAGCGGTGGCTCGATCGAAGAGCCAAATCGCCTCGATAAACGTAACAATCCGAAAGCATAGTCTGGAAGACGATACATGGTTTCTCTGCGCGCAATCATCAGATTTTCGCTCATTCTGTTGCTGAGTTTCTCCGTCAGCAGTTGCTCTACCTTTAGCTTTTTCTTTGAACGATTGCCTTGGTTGAGTTCTTGGCAAATGTCCAGAATGTTTGATTTGACCGATGAGCAAGAGGTTCAGGTTGAGCACGTTGCCGAGCAGATGAAAATTTGGTTTGAAGAAGAAGGGTTCCCGCATTTGCTTGTTGATCTCCAAGCAGCGAAGCAAGAGTGGAGCGAGAGTGCTTCTTCAGAGCAGATTAGCGATCTGTTCGATACCTTGGAGTTTCACAATGCGAAGTTTCTCAATGAGCTCGCACCGCGACTTGCCCCTGTTGCTGTTGAACTTGGAGAAGATAACTTGTCTGCTTTTGGTGCGTATATCGATGATAAATCAGAAGATTGGTTCGAATCGCTTGAGAGCGAAGAGGATAAGGAGGACTCTCGTATCGAACGTCTGGAAAACTGGTTTGGCGATCTAAATGACGTGCAGGTTGCCATGGTGCGTCGGAATGTTCAGTTGCTGAAGAATGAGCGAGACGTAAGGGTTGAGAATACACGGCATTGGGTTGGCGAGTTTAACTCGAGTATTCTTAAGCAGCAGGTGTCGGTTATCGAACCCTGGATTCGAGATCCATCAATTTGGTGGACTGAAGAGTACGCATCTTCTCGTCAAACGAATCGGCAGCAGCTAGAAAGTGCCCTTATTGAGCTTGTTCCAAGTTTAACTGAGCGCCAAAAAGAGAGGGCTGCTGACGAGCTTCAAGATTGGATCGATGAGCTAAGGGAGGTTTTAGAGGGTGGGTGACACTGGCTCTCCTGATTGTTATTTGACCATTCAGAAAAGAAATTATAAAAAAACAGAAAATACCCTTGACCACGAGCGGTCGTAACTATACTATTCGCGCCGTGTTGAGGGAGGGCGAAACGGTCGCCACTTAATATCTCTCAGCTCCTTGAGTCTAGTACCAGCTAGAAACAAGCAAAAAGTTTTGATGCGGGGTGGAGCAGCCTGGTAGCTCGTCGGGCTCATAACCCGAAGGTCGTCGGTTCAAATCCGGCCCCCGCTACCAAATAAGTTGAGGGAAATCAGTAGCTTACTGATTTCCCTCTCTTGCTTTTATAGCATCAAAAACTCGCTGTGACAAATTGTGACAGTTTCTGTGACAACTCTTGTATCTGTTCCATACTCAATGATTTGATGTCCTGACCTTCAGGCATCTGTTGAGGTAAACGCAGCGTTTACCTTCATGATGCTGAGGTTGGATCCTCATTTTCGAATCGTTTTCTGTCGATCATCATTCTGCGACTTGTAGGGTTCAGATTTATTGGACCAACTTGAACGCCGCAAACAGGCATAAAAACTTTTTTCTGAAAATATCTAAAGAAACTTTTGTAGCTGTCGAAAACCTCTAGCTCGGCACAAAACAGGAATTTGTATGCATAGACGAAAAGCGGCGCATTTGAAAACTCGGCAGGCGTTGTCTGAGCAGGACAAGCTTGAAGGTTCGCTGAAAAAGCAATTTGAGCAAGGTAAGGGGTATGTAATTAACACAGATGGAACCATCTCAACAGCACAGGACTCCGTCGCATGGTTTAGAAATGATAAGTAGGAGGAA
Source organism: Oleiphilus sp. HI0079 (assembly GCF_001635105.1). Lineage (NCBI taxonomy): Bacteria > Pseudomonadati > Pseudomonadota > Gammaproteobacteria > Oceanospirillales > Oleiphilaceae > Oleiphilus > Oleiphilus sp. HI0079. The sequence continues at coordinate 5,234 of NZ_LWFT01000571.1, read as the reverse complement.
ACGACGGCAATCGATTTGTATTCGAATCACGAAATTTTAGATCGGCTTTATCTGGCGGCGGAATTCGTTAGTGCGCATCTTCAGGGGCGCGAAGGGTTCTCGCGGTTTCAAGAATGAAAATTCTACTTAGATGAGTCGAGGGTTCGACTTGACCCAATAGATTAACAATAGAGGAGAGAAATATGGACGCACGAGACTTGGTGAACATCGCCAAGGCGTTCGGAGAAACAGAAGACAAGAAGGAGCGCATCACGCTCAGCGCCGTCACGTTGAACATCTACGCCAAGAAAGGCATCTGCTACCGCGTAGAAATCAGCAACAACGGCGACCTGTTCCGCCCAGTATTCATCAACATCGAAGGATACAGAGGCGGCGAAAAGGTCTGCGAGTTGATCGACTTCACGTGCGACAACGAGCGCGACGGATTCGACTTGTTGAACGGCCTCGCAAAAGGCAAGGCGGAAATCAAAGACAAAGACACCCTGGTATGGAGGGCGTAAGGAGTAATTAATGGACCGATTAGAGGCAGAGGTAGCAGCTTGGGGCGTTTACGGTAAGCTGAGAAACACTGCCACACTCACTAGTGAGGAGTTCAAAATGATGGCTGCGGAGCTGAAGGAAATTGCTGCTGTATTGACTAATCTTGTGGATAAGGAAGACACCATCCTTTGTGCGGATGAACTACTTGGCATGGTTGATCAGTATGGTCAGGATTATGTTTTTACAGAGAACCAGTATGAGATTCTGTCTCGGTTTTTATACTGGCTATAGGAGGATGAAATGAAACAGAAGAATCTGGTGGCAAAGCATGCCAGGCACTTCAACAAAGAAGCGGTTCATGTGGATCGCAAGAAAGCAGTGAAGCGTGGAGCGCGCAAACATAAAGGAGATCAGTATGATCAAGTATGACCCAGTCGCAGATATGTCATATCTGCAATGTCAGGGAAAAGGCACAAAAACTTTCAGTCACACCGTTGTCGCCGACTTCAACGGCCAACAAGTAAACATTGATGTCGCCACTGATGGCTCTGTAATCGGTGTTGAGTTTTTTGGCGAGATTCAAGAGGTGCCTTATTCAAATGGCGTATAAATACGCTCTTTGAATAAGGCGCTTTAATTTTCGGCTGACCTTGTAACAACTTCTGTTCAAAGCTCATGGGTGTATCGATTTTCGCGTGTTCTGAACTGTATACGAGATTTTCTACACACCCGCGTAGGGGAGTATTAAATATTAATACTCCTTTTTTGGTACGGTTGTTTTATAAGTCTGCACTTATCAGCCTGAAAGTGAGGTCCTCTCCTAGTTTAGAAACGCACTTTTGATAAACTAAAAATGACTGAGAGGATTAATATGACAGACCAAGACGACAAGCAAAAAACTATCAATAGCTACACATCAAAGAATATCGTGATCCTTTCCGACGCCGTCGCTGCCTCCAAGTTTGGTTACGAGAAAGCGCGTGAAATGAAAGAGATTTATCCATACATGCCTTACGATACGGTGAAGATCCTAGTCGATGCCAGTCAACTGGTTGGTATTGAACCGGAGCTTGCTATGGAGCGTTATGCAAACGGTGACAAAAGCATCGCTCTACCACAAGAGTTTGACGTGGTTTACCGAGATCTCCTGACAGAGCAATACAGGCGCTGATATTGAGCGATCTTCTTGGGGAACTACATTTTTTAGGTGTGAGAACTTGGCCTTGAGGTTCTTCAAAGCTATTTCGTCCAAAGCTAGCTTTGGAGTGCTCATAGAAAATTGCGGAAGGAAACGAGCATTGAAAAGCGGGTGAATTTAGGACAAATTTCCGCAGGAAAGCGAGCGTCAACGTTGAGAGTCACCGAATTGATATTCAAGCAGATCATTAATAACTTTAACTAGGCTTCTGGGAAAGATGCCGAATACGTTTCCAAGACTTACTACCTTGGATCTGAAGAACCGTTCTATTGGGCGGTTTTTTTTGATCGTAAACCTTGTAAACACTTGCCTCGCTTTTCTTTTTGTTGGACCGGACAAGCTTACTTAACTGAAAATCAAATGAAAGCCGGCGGCCCAAACACCAAACGCAAACAAAAACAACATCAAGACACGCCAGTTATATGATCTAGGCTTATCCATACTTATTCCTCCACCAAGATATGATTAGGCTTATCAAGCAACTCAGTGCGCACGATCTCGGTATCAAGCGGCGCATCAATGCTGACTTTGCATTTGTTGTTGCCGAAACTGTGGAAGTGGATCGTAATTTCCTCACCGTAGGCTGTGGTGAGTTTTAGGCTTTCTTCAGACGAACGAGAAAGAGTGAGTAATCCATACTCTGACATAATGCTAAATCCTTTAGCTGATTGAATTGTGAAGTGTTAGATTATCAGCATTCCGATTCTTACAAAAGAGCCTTTAATGCCTAGCAAGATCATCCTCTTCATATTCATTAGCTTGTTACAGTCATTCGCATTTGCTGACGGTCCGTTAAAGGTGCTCGGGGTGGTTTCTGTCTACGATGGTGATACCTTGAGAGTGAACCTTGATTGTGATGCATCGCTATTTTGCGACAACATGCCAATACGATTACGTGGCATCGACGCGCCAGAAATTCGCGGTAAGTGTGAGGCTGAAAAAGAAAAGGCCATTCAAGCCAGGAACGTGCTCCGGGCATTGATTGAACAGTCCACCAAAGAAGGCCGTGAGGTGGTTCTACATGAGCCTGAGCGCGGCAAATACTTTCGACTCGTGGCCGATGTTTATATCGATGGATTGAGCGTAGGCCAAGCGCTGATCAATCAGGGATTGGCGCGATCTTATAATGGTGGTAAGCGTGAAGGCTGGTGTGGTTGACTTTGAAGTATGCGCCGCTACTAGACATTAGCCGACCTTTAAAGCTGCGGTTTACTATGCAGTAATCCCTTGAAGTCACCAAGAAAAGAAGATATTAGTATTATTTTTCGTTACATCGCTCGAAGAATTTTTAACGAGGTGCATGTTGCAACCAATCATAAATGCACGTTACGCTCATATGAGGAAGTTAAAAACGATTCTAAGGAACTATTTTGCAATACACAAAGCATCTAATTCTAGCGCTATTACTCGTCACTCTTTTCGGATGTGCAACGCCGATCAAGCCGCCCGTTACAGGTGCTAAACTAGTCAATACTGAACTTATTTCCTCACAAGAGCAGGAGAAATTGCTCTACTATTCGCTTGAGAAGGAGTACAAATCTAGGCCTTTCGTTGTTCAGAATCCTTTTGTTAGAAACTCCTCGCATTACCGAAGGTTCTGGACCTCTGCAAAATGGACTAACGATCGCTTAATTTACCAAGGTTCTTTGTCTAAATATCAGCATAAGTTTGTTGTTAGAGATGGTGCAATTGCTAGAATTGACTTAAGCCGCAAGGATGACGGTAGAAGTCGGGATGCAGAAGAAGCTTATTGTACTTTTTGTGATGATTACGGCTTCAATAATTATGTAACATATTTTCTAGATCGTGCGACACACCGCTTTCAAGCCGATATAGATAGTTATATCTCCTTCAAAAAAAGATATGACAAAGCACCTATTGAGGTCGTTAACGCTAACCGCGCAATTCCTGAATCTCTTATTTCCAAGCTAACGAGAAAAATAGAAAAAAAGAAAAATAGAACACCCGCTGTTGATGTATTTACTGGAAGAAAATCCTTTAACAGTTTTCAAGAAAGATCTTTAGGAAAATATCAATTCCAGTACAAACAAAGCTCGGACCCTAGTAGTCCGATATACCGCGTTACAGATGTTTCTTTCAATTTTGTCCCAGAAAAATTCATTCTAGAGGATGAGAACGTTGCTGCTTCGATTAAAAATGGACTTGTGCTCAATATTAGAAATACGTCCACTAGTTTTGTAGACGTTACTGAAATGGCAGGTTATTACGACGGCAGGGTGTATAGAGACTTATTGAGTTATCACAAGAAGGAAGGAAGAATTACAATTCCTCCAATGAGTGAAGTTGAGTTGATGTTAGTCCATCTTCGTGACAAGCAGATTCCCGTTGAGAGCAAAAATCAAAGTGTAGAGTATGGCTATTCGATTGCTTATAAATCAGCCGATTTAGACGGAGTGAAGAGCATCTACAAGACCGATAAGTACCGCGTCAGTGACTTGTAGTTCCCCAAAAGCCTGTAGCCACTAAATGACGCTTAAAGGCAAATAATAAAGCCTAGTCATACATGTCAATTATTCACTGGAGGTCAATGCAGTCGAAATTAGATTCTTGGCAAATTTAAGGTCTGCAATTGTCTATTTGTACGCATTGCTTAAAGCGAATTGAGAGAAATGTAAGATCAGATTTGGACTTCTATAGATATATGTTGTGCGCTGGTTCCAAAGTTCTGCTGTTTAGGTCTCGCGCCTAACTTCAGAAGCCCAGTTGTCGCGAAGCGCTGCTGGGTAGGTCTCAAGCGCACATCCCGAGTCACCTCACAAGTTCAAGACGCCCTGTTGTTCTGTATTTAATAATGATGGCTTTAAGTCTGCTCTTGGCTTCATCATCGCTCATGCTAAATACCATACCAGTTAAATCTTTTATTTCAGATTTAGTAAGATGTACTTTGTGTGCTCGAAGAAAAGCTTTAACTCGTTCTTCATTTATTCTGAGGAGATCATCTGGAACTTTAAACATACGCTTGCCCGGTAAGTCGACCCACGCTCCGTTAAGACTCCAGTCATCGCCAAACGTTTTTCCGTCTTTAATTTGGTCGAGGATTGAAGACTTCTGTAAGTTCCATTTTTTCTTTTGTTCATCGCTTAAGTACCCAGCAACCTGATTGAACCTTTCAGTATTGTCTTTAATCTTTTGTATTCCCTCTTCGACTCTCTCTTGCATGCGGTCGAACTCATCCCAACGAGACATTGTTTCTCCACTTTGATATTGAGGTCTTTCCTAGAGTATCTTTCTCCCTCACCACCTGTAAATGGGTCATTTGTCTTTGACCCAATAAGCCACTTGTTTAGACACGCGTTTGTTCTAATTCTTCTCGTTAGTAATTCAACGGAACGAGAACATCGCCTGGGAAACCGACGCAGAATGCTTTTGTTGAAAGCTTCAATGGGAAGTTTAGAGACGCTTGCTTGAACCAACATTGGTTCCGAACGTTACAAGAAGCACGATATGAAATTGATCTGTGGCAGCAGCACTACAATCATGAACGGCCACATAGCTCGCTTAATTATTTAACACCGGTAGCCTTCGCGAAGAAGGT
>NZ_LWFT01000570.1:0-11664 GCF_001635105.1 Oleiphilus sp. HI0079 | reverse complement strand
TTGCAGCAAACAAAATGGAATAGAACGGCAGCCGCTAAAATGCTAGGTATGAGTTTTCGCTCGATGCGGTATCGCTTGAAGAAGCTTGGGTTAGATTAGTGATTCTGATCGTCGTCAGACAAAGAGTTTGAGAAAAAGGCACGATAGTCGCCTTTTTTCACGGTTCGGCCACTTAGGTCATCATGCACCTTCAACCTTCAACCTTCAACCTTCAACCTTCGCCATCCTTCGGCTTGACCAACGAATGACGAAGCGACGCCTTGTACGCTTCTAAATTTCTAACAAAACTGGGCAGTGGTCCGAGCCCATGATTTGATCAAAAATATCTACGCTTATGATATTGCCCTGTAAGACTTCAGAAACGAGAAAGTAATCAATCCTCCACCCAATATTGCGCTGACGTGCGCCAGCCCTGTAGCTCCACCATGTGTATTTCTCGCCCAACTCTGGGTTTAGCGCCCTGAAACTATCAACAAAGCCCGCCGCATGATAATTATCCATGCCATCAATTTCTTCCTGCATATAGCCTGCGCTCTTGTTGTAATTAGGCTTAGGGCGAGCAAGATCTAGATCTTTGTGCGCAACGTTCAAGTCACCGCAAACAACGACTGGCTTGGTTTTCTCGAGCGTTTTGAGATATTCAAGAAAGGCGGAATCCCAGGTTTGCCGATAAGCGAGGCGCTTTAGTTCGCTGCCCGAATTAGGGGTGTACACCGTAACGAGGTAGTAGTCATCGTATTCGGCACAAATAACCCGGCCTTCGGTGTCATGCTCTTCTATACCGAGATCATAGGTGACGGAAATAGGTTCCTGCTTTGTGAGAATGGCGGTACCCGAATAGCCTTTTTTAACCGCCGAATTTGAGTAGATGTGATAACCCTCAAGCTCGGCAAGGGCTTCACGAACCTGATCATCCTGCGCTTTGGTTTCCTGCAAGCAAAGTACGTCTGGTTGCATGGTCGCCATGCTCTCGAGGAAGTCTTTTTTCATTACTGCCCGAATACCATTTACATTCCACGATACTAAACGCACATTTTTCTCCCGTGACTATCTAAAGGCGATCTAAAAGCGATCTCAAAACTCTCTAAAAGCTGTTTAGCACTATCTCAAGATAATTGAGTGGCGCTCCAGCCGCTGCGCAGTTTACACCGCCATGCAGCATCTAGAAACACTTTACAGAAACAGTTTGTTCCATGCTCAACAACGGCTTTTAGCCTTTTCTTTTGCTGGTGAATTTCTTAGTCTGCATACGCGATCTACTGATAAGGATAAGTATGGAGTTTCAAGATGTTCTGCGCGGTCGACACAGCACGCGCTCTTTTACAGATCAGGATGTGAGTGACGAGCTGATACATTCGCTGTTGAGCGATGCCCTTCAAGCACCGAGTTCCTCGAATACACAGTCTTATCGTGTGGCTATTGCGAAAGGTGAGCTAAAAGATCAAATCGCTGCTGAGCTTGTTGACCGCTTTGATCGGATTTCGGCGCTTCAAGATTTGAGCGGCCCCAGAAAACTGATTAAGGGTGCACTCAGCGGAGCGCTGCCAAATGGTGACTTCAAAGCCGAGCTGAAGTATCCCAAGGATCTGCGGGATAAGGCATTTCAATGCGGCAAGGGCTTATACGAGCTACTGGAAATAAAACGTGGAGAGAGAGCAAAAAGGGATGCTTTTATTCGGCAGAACTTTCAATTCTTCGGCGCGCCTGTGGCGATGTTTATCTTCGTTCACGGAGATCGAGCGACCGCCAGTGCCTTAGATACAGGAATGTTTTTACAAAATCTGATGCTTGCAGCAACAGATCGCGGCCTTGGTACGTGTGCTCAGGCTTCCGTTGCAATGTGGGGTAAAAGTATTCGACCGTTCTTTAAAATTGATCGACCGTATAAGTTGATTTGTGGGCTTTGCCTCGGCTACCCCTCAGAAGAGAAGGTCAATTGTTATCGCCCTGATAAACGTTCGGTTGAGGAGATTTGCTTCTCTGCGTCATAGCTTGGATAGAAGGGTGCAGAGTTAGGTAAACAGTTAGGCAAACAGGTAAGTTAAGAAGGGTGTATCAATCAGCTGGCCGGTGTGTCCTTATTATGCTTTAGGTCGGAAGTACCTTGAGCCACTTGAAGCGATGTCGTCTTCCACACCAAAGCAGACATCAAAGGGTAGTTAGATTAGCATTGGTTTTGTGAGAAAAGCGGACTTAGGACTATTGGATATAATGAGACGATTGGAGGCCTTGGAGAAACTAAGATTCATAATCTGCAAGGCTGAATCATGTTTAGATAGCTAGTGGCGATTCATTCTTTAGATTGGCATTGGCTTGTGAGATAGCCGGCCATTCGTGATTTTCTATAGTGAAACGTGGCTAAAAATTTTGTTGAAGAAATAACAGGCATTATTATGCTCATTAGTTTTCGAGTTTGTACGTAATGGATTCCCCCAATTTGAAAGAAAGAGTCAACCCGTCAAAGCCTACTAACGCTACAGGTAAAGTATGTCCGAAATGTCGCGGAGAGATTGATTGGAAGGTGGTTCTGACTCCGCGACTTCAACGGACATATCGCTGCCATGACTGTGCGACTTTACTAGCGTATGAAAAAAAGAGGAATTTAACGATTTGCTGGGAGTTGGCTACGTTTCTGGTGATTGCTCTATATGTCGTGAGCATCAAATATGTGGCTCTCTTCGACAACTCTATAGCCATTATCTTAATTGGGTCAGCGTTCATTGGATTTGTAAGTGAAATATTGTCCTTTTTCTATAAACGCAGACACTTAGCTCTCGTTGAAATTGTAGATTGAGTTTGCTATTGCTGCATACCTTTATGAGGCTTGTCTTGTCGAGTGCAGATCAGGCGGAAAATAAATGCGTCCCCTTTATCATCCGCTGTTTGGTGTCAGCCGAAGCGACGGTTTGTTAGATTCTTAGCCCGCTATTCTCTCAAAGGCAATGTTCCGATATGGTTTAGATTAGCCTTTTGAGGGCGTGATGACTTTGGTCAAATTATGCTTTCATGGTGCGGCCACGTATTCCTTTCACAACCAAAGAATGAAGATCGATGGTGCCCGTGCCGAGAAATACCAGCGCCGAGAAATATCCGTGCGGAGCGATATCATGGCCAAACCTCACTTATGTGTTCGTCGTGAAGTCAGGCCGACATTTTCGTGTTTGCTATTTAGGCAAGCAGCTCAGCATGTTGCTCGGCGCGCAAACGAGGGCCAAACTGGCTTACTACTTTGGCTGCGGCTTGATTGGCAAGGCGCGCGGCTTCTGGGTAGCTTTGTCCATGTGTTAGCGCGTAGAGAAACGCACCTGCAAACATATCGCCTGCGCCGTTAGTGTCAATTGCTTTTGCGCTTGCACCTTCCACATGGGTTAGAGTCTCTCCGTCAAAGACGATGGCGCCGTCTTTGCCAAGCGTGATCGCAAAGCTTTTAGCATGTTGCTTCATTGCGTCGGCTGCTGCTTCAACAGTTTGAGTGTTGGTCCAGCCGAGTGCTTCGTCTTTGTTACAAAACAATAGATCAACGCCATTCCCAATCATGTCACTAAGACCGTCTCGAAAATATTCCACCATCCCCGGATCAGAAAGTGAGAGTGCGGTTTTTACGCCTGATTGCTCTGCGATTTCGCGTGATTTAATCGCAGCGGCGCGACCTGTCTCAGAGGTCACGAGATAGCCCTCAATGTAAGCCCACTCGGAGTCTTTTAAGGCGCTTTCATTGACATCTTCTGGGCTCAAGGTTTCGCTGATGCCAAGATAGGTGTTCATCGTACGCTCCGCATCTGGCGTAATCATGACCAGACACTTACCGGTAATGCCTTCGTGCTTAGCATCGTTATCGGTGTCCACGCCTGCGGCTTTTAGGTCTTGTTTAAAAAAATCGCCGTTCTCGTCTTTCGCCACCTTACAAGAGTAAAACGCTTTTGCGCCAAAATAGCTGGCTGCGATAATCGAGTTACAGGCGCTGCCGCCACTCGCGCGTTTACTGGCGACTAAATGCTCACTTAAGTGATCGAGTAGCTCGTGCTGGCGCGATTCATCAACAAGGGTCATCAAGCCTTTCTCAATATTGGCCTGTTGTAAAAAATCATCGTTCACTTCGATTTCTGTATCAACCAGAGCGGCACCTAGGCCATAGACGTGGTAAGTTGGCATGAATGGTTATCCCTATTCTTTGAAGGCTGTTGTTTTATGCGGAGGATTATCGCAGTGCACTGTCTACAAATCAAAACGATAAGCGAAGCAGATGCGAGGTGCGAGTGCGAGGTTTACATAGTAACGTTTGGTGGTTGACGCTGGCTGGAGCGCTTGGCTTGTGCACCGCTCCTTTGGTTGTTTTTATTGGCGGGTTAGTTGGTACTAACTTAGCAGAAGACAAAACGCTCGCTACCTTACCTGTTGCGGCCATTGTTATAGGCACGGCTTCTGCTGTGATTCCTGCGGCTCGACTTATGCAGCGATTTGGTCGCAGGAAAATTTTCATTCTCAATATTGTTTGGATGATGGCTAGCTCTCTAGCGGCTTCGTGGTCTATCGCGCACTCCTCCTTCTGGAGTTTTTGTGCTTCGGTGATGTGTCTCGGCGCGGGCCTCGCGACGATTCAGCAGTACCGTTTTGCAGCGATGGAGAGTGTCAGCCCTGAACAGCATGCACCGGCTGCATCGTTTGTGTTGCTTGGTGGACTTGTCGCCGCTTTCTTGGGCCCTGAGCTCGGTCAGCAGGGGCGTTTTCTATTAGACCAAGAGTTTGCGGGTGCGTTTTTATTGCTAGCTCTTGTTTTAGCGGCAAGCTTACCGGTATTTGCGCTTTATCAACCAATTCAAAAGACAGCCGAGCAGCATGCAAGCGCAGAATCAGCGAGAACGCTGAGAGATATCGCCGCCCATCCGGTGTTTTGGGTAGCGATCTTATCTTCTGCGATTGCTTATGTCGTGATGAGTTATGTGATGACGGCAACGCCCGTCACGATGCATAACCTAATGGGGCACAGCGTGACTGATACGAAGTGGGTTATACAGATACATATTTGTGCAATGTATTTGCCCTCTTTTTTCTCCGGGATATTGATTCAGCGCTTTGGTCAATTAAAGATGCTTTGGGCCGGTTTGGGTTGCTATGGCTTGAGCCTTGCGATTGCCTGGATGGATACCGAATTGATCAATTTCTATGTCAGCTTGATCTTGCTTGGCGTTGGCTGGAACTTATTATTTGTGTCTGGCACGAGCTTGTTACCTCAGTCTTATAAAGAGGGTGAGGAGTTTAAGGTTCAGGGTGTAAATGATTTCATGGTGTTTGGTTTGCAAGCCATTGCGGCCTTATCAAGTGGCGTTATTGTTTACTCGTTTGGCTGGGTCGTATTGTTGTTTTCCGCCTTGCCAGTATTGTTAATTCAGTTGTTATTGTTAGTATTCTGGCAAGGGCCGGGCAAAACCGCTCAAACATAATCAAAAGAAGAATTAAATGTTAAAAAACTCGATCGATATTCTTGGTGCGACGTCGTCAGCCTTCTCTTCCATGATGGTGCGCAGAGGCAGTTTAAATGCACGTTCTTGGCGAGCTGAGTTCTCTTGTCGCTTTATTCAAACACTGTTGAATCAGTCTCTGGATAAGCCGCATGACTGGTTGCGGGATTGTCAAAAAGCATTAGCGATGCGCGGCCCCGCTCTGTTTAAGGTTGATAGCAAGTCCATCGAAATAAATGGCGTCTCTTGTTTGGAATGTGTACCGAAGGCAGAGCGGCGTAAGAGTATTCCGACGATTGTGTATTTTCACGGCGGTGGGTATGTCGTTGGGAGTGTGCAAGGTTATCACTACACCCTGGCGAAGTTGTCGCTGCTCTGTAATGCGCGGGTGATTGGCGTAGATTATCGGCTTGCGCCGGAACATCCGTTTCCTGCGCCGCAGCAGGACGCACTTGCCGTGGTTAATTCTGTCTTAGAGCGCGCGACGCCTCAGGATCATATTTTTCTTGCTGGCGATTCTGCTGGGGGAGGCATGGCGCTGAACACGCTACGTGAGCTTAAAGAGGAAGGGCGCAGTGGCGCGATTGACGGCGCTGTTTTGATCTCTCCTTGGGTTCGGCCGTTTGAACCCGAGTGTTTAGAACAAGACTTTGCACCAAACGATATTCTCTCCGAAGCGTTGCTAGAGCGTTGGTCTGGTTGCTTTGGTGACAATCACACAGAGGCGGTTCGCGTGAGTGATTTTTCTGAAACCAGTTTTATCGGTTTTCCGCCGATTTATGTGCAAGCAGGTGGAAGTGAAATGTTTAAACCGCAGGTGGATGATTTGGTAAAGCGCTTACGCGCTGATAGGGTGAACACGGCGTATGACGTCTTTCCTGATATGTTTCATGTCTTTCAGACGTTTTCACCACTCGTGCCAGAAGCAGATCGTGCGCTAGCCTTGATTGCGAAAAAGATTGAGCGTTTGGCGTAGATGTTGAAGAAGCTAATCGCTTTGGTGATGGTGATGCAGCTGGCTGGTTGTGCGACGAACCCACCTTCTAACCCAGATAATCTTTGCGATATTTTTTACGAGAAACCGGATTGGTACGATGCGGCCGTTGAAACGCGCGAGCGGTGGGGTGTGCCGGTGCAGATTCCTATGGCGATTATGTATCAGGAGTCGCGGTTCAAATACGATGCGCAGCCGCCGATGGAATACTTTCTGTGGATCATTCCAATTGGTCGCGCTAGCGATGCCTACGGTTATTCGCAGGCAAAGACGCCAGTATGGGGTGAGTATCAAGACGATGCCGGAGGTATGTTTGCCGAGCGCGATGATTTTGAGGATGCAATTGATTTTGTTGGCTGGTATATGAATCGAACAGCGAAGATCAACAAAGTATCAAAATGGGATGCCTATGCGCAGTACCTTAATTATCACGAAGGGCAAGGCGGTTACCGGCGTGGCTCATATAAATCCAAGCCTTGGTTAACGCAAGTAGCAAGAAAAGTAGAGGCACGCTCAAAGCGTTATGGAGAGCAATACTGGGGTTGTAAGGACGATCTTGCTCAAGGGTGGTTCTGGAGCGTATTTTGAGCTTTTTCTCCTTAATAAGAGCATAAAAAAACCGGCTTGCGAAGGCCGGTTTTTTTGGGTCCGCTTAATGAGGCCTAACGCAAAAATGGATTCAGCATTCTTCCGAAAATGCCTGTCATTTTCAGTGGCGCGTCCATTACCGCTAAGCATATGCAATCTTGATCCATCGATGCTCGTGGCTGGTGCGTTGTACTTTGATCCGCGAGGATAAAGTCACCTTCGCTATAATCACACGTCCGATCAGAGAATGAGCCACTCATCACAAGCGTGAACTCTCTGCCCTCATGGGTGTGCTCAGGCAGCTCTTGACCCGCCTTGATGCGATACAACTTCGTTGTATAGCGTCCGTCTTCGATATTGAGTACAACCTCTCGAATATTCTTTGAGAAACCACTCCAGTCTAGAGAGTCGTAATCGCTTTTGATGAACCGCCGTAAAGGGCGAGGAATGTTCTTTAAACGTTCGTACGACGTTCGCTCAAAAGTTTGCTCTGGTTCGTTCGAATCCAATAGAGCAAGGGTTTTCTCTAAAAGATCCGGAGAAACAGACTCTTCTGTGCATTGTTCTAGGATGTCACCACCAAGCGATTCATATTTATGAACGCTCTCTCTACATGCGGTGCAGCTTTCCAAATGACACGCGATCATTAGACCGAGTGCGTCCGGAAGCTGCCCAGCAGCGAAGGACATCAAAAGTTCATCATTAGGATGATAATTAGCCATGACATTTGCTCTTTTGCTACGTTATCTAACTTTTTCATTGCGAGTCTCAGCCGCGATTTGATTGTGCCCAAGGGCAGGTCTAAATCTGCTGCAATCTCACTATGCGATTTACCTTCAAAGTAAACCTTGAAAACCACTTGTTTCTGCACTTCAGGCAAAACTTGCAACAACTTACGTGCTGATTGCCCTTCCAGTTCAGTCGAAATTTCTGTCTCGAGCTCTTCTCCGCTTTCTTCGGTCCATAAATCGTCCGACATCACCGTTTCATGGCGGCCTTTGCGCGCCATATCAATCCGTTTGTTCCGAACGATCGTGTATAACCACGTAATCGCGCTACCTGACTCTGGTTTGAACGTGTGCGCTTTTCTCCACACCGTTAACATACACTCTTGAAGCAATTCTTCCGCATCTGCATTCGATGCGCCGCACTGCATCGCAAAAGCTTTTAAACGCGACGATGTTGCATTGAACAGTTCTGAGAAGGCCTGCCGATCTTTATTTGCGGCAATGGCCAGCAGCAACTGGTTCAGCTCATTAGGCTGTTTTTGTGTCAAACTTTTCTCCTTAACCAGCGAGGGACTTTTCTCGCTCACTTTGTCTGACATCAAAGCTACCCTAGGATCTCTCTTCGGTAAAGCGCTCATAATTTTTCTCGTCTGCGTTCTTATCCCGTTTTGACTCTTGTCTAGTACAATCCAATACTTGAATTGTGCCGTATAGCTCGTTCCAAATAGATTACGTGAGGTTTTAGAAAATGGATTACATGCAAGATGATCAGCCGAAGCCATTCGACTATGTTGTTGTCGGCGCTGGATTTTCTGGTGCCTATTGTGCGGGTCAGCTTGCAAAACGAGGCTTTCGCGTCGCGATTGTAGACAAAGCGAGAGGAACCGGAGGCCGTCTCTCGTCGAAGCGCCTAAGTTTGGATGATCAGCCTATTGGGTTTGATCTGGGCGCGCATTCTTTCGAGGTGTCTAACGCGAACTTCGATGCGTATCTCAAGAGTCGTCGCGATGTTGTCATCCAAGAGGGCGAATCGCGCAAACGTGCTTACTCGTTGTCGCGCAACTCTAGTTTTGCTCGAGGAGCGCTTGGTGAAGCGACCCCCTATTTTGGCAAAAGAGTGTTGGAGGCGCGTTTTGAAGAGGGCGTGTGGAACTTGGTTTTGGAGAGTCGCGAGGGTAAGAGTGCGCTGAAGGCGACGTATTGTGTTTTAGCGGCTCCGCCCAAGCAGGCCGCTCAAATTCTTGGTGAGCATCATCCGCTGTTTGGTCAATTGGACGCGGTGGAACATGAGGCGCAATGGGTCGCAATGTTTGCTTTGGGAAGTGGCTCTAAACCTGTTGCGGAACTTCGTCGCTTATTAAGTCAGGAAAAAATTAACAGCGATGTTGTTCGGGACATTGTCTTCGATCACGACAAGCAGGGTAGAGATAAGCTCGAGGAACTGGAGGTCGTTGTGGTGCATGCGCAGCCTGACTGGACGTTGGCGCAGGTCGATTCCGATCCAGAAATGGTCGCCGATCGACTACTGCAAGAAGTTGCGTCACTCATAGACAAACCGTTTAAAGAGTTGCGTGATTGTATTTTGACAAAGCACGTACATCGCTGGTTGTATGCGCGTCCAAAGGCTGCTTATCGCCTGGCGAGTGGCTATCTCTCAAGCGCCGCAGATAACTTGCTCATCTGTGGTGATTACTTTACCGTTAACTCAGAGTTTGGCGTGGAATCTGCTTTCCTCAGTGCGCATGCCTTACTTGGCATGGAGAGCGGAGCAAAGTAACAAAAGTGCAGTCGTTGAGGGGCCATTTCCTAACAAGATGATGGCATGCCTTAAACCATCTGCGTCGCTGATACGTAAGTGCTGGTAACGAAACAAAGGTGCGGCATGAGAATAAGCCGCAGTGAAAGGAAGTTGGAGAAATGTATGGGGTTAGACAAGTCTCAGCCGAGACGGGACGTCCGGACTATCGTTCGCTCTGTTGTGCGCTGGTTTGACTCTGAGGCGTCTGCGCCGGACGAAGGAGAGAGTCCGTTCAGGATAAATTGGGTTCGGTGTATCCCGTTTCTTATTGTCCATATCGCCTGCTTGAATATTATTTGGCTCGGCTGGAGCCCCGTCGCAGTTGTTGTTTGTCTCGCTTTTTTCTGGTTAAGAATGTTCGCGATTACCGCGGTGTACCATCGCTATTTCTCTCACCGCTCTTATAAGATGAACCGTGGCTGGCAGTTTTTTTTCGCGGTGATTGGAGCATCCTCTGCGCAGCGTGGACCGCTTTGGTGGGCGGCGCATCATCGCAATCATCACAAGTTTTCTGATCAAGAAAATGATTTGCATTCGCCTATCAATCATAGTTTTTGGTGGAGCCATGTCGGCTGGTTCTTGAGCAATAAGGGCTATCACACCGACTATAAAGTCATTCCGGATCTCGCGAAGTATAAAGAGCTGGTATTTCTAAACCGCTACGACAGCTTGGTTCCAGTGCTGGCGGCTCTTGCAATGTATGGTTTGGGCGAGGTCTTGGCGACTTGGAAGCCCGAATGGGGCACCAACGGGTTGCAGATGGTTGTATGGGGTTTTTGTGTTTCAACGGTGCTGCTTTTCCATTCTACATTTACGATCAACTCTCTCGGCCATGTCTGGGGGTCACGACGATTCAAGACGAAAGACCACAGTCGAAATAATGCGTTTTTGGCTCTGTTGACGCTTGGAGAGGGGTGGCATAACAACCATCATCGCTTTGCGGTTTCCGCTCGACAAGGATTTTATTGGTGGGAAATCGATATCTCTTACTATGTTCTCAAAGGCTTGAGTTTTGTTGGCATTGTGCGTGACCTGAATCCTGTTCCTCAGCGTATTCTTGAGGAAGGGAGGAAACAAAATGTCTGAACAAACGCAGGTTGCTAAAACGATTGAAAAGTTCAAATCGCTTTACGACACGTTAAATCGCAATACCTTGACGGCCAGCATGCTCTCGGAGGTGTACGCCGACGATGTAGTTTTTGAGGACAGTTTGCATCGCATTGATGGTCTGCCTGCGATGTTTGAGTATTTCGAAAAGATGTATGAAAACGTTGAGAGTATTGCTTTCGAGTGGCAAGACTTAGCGCTCAATGAGAACGGCGGGTTTATCCGTTGGATTATGTATTTTCGCCATCCGCGTTTAAATAAGGGCCGCACGATCGAAGTGGCTGGTGTCAGTTACTTGGGTACGCGGAAGGGAAAAGTGATCGAGCATCGCGACTTTTTTGATGCCGGGGAAATGCTCTACGAGCGAGTTCCGGCGCTTGGTGCGGTCATTCGTACTTTGAAAAAAAGGGTGGCGTGAGTACGGTGAAGAAGCAAACAAACAGTAACAAGCAATCCAATGTGTGGATCGTTGGTGCCAGCACAGGAATCGGCCGTGCACTAGCCCTGCATTATGCGAAAAATAGTCTATCGGACGGCGTCGTTATTAGTGCGCGTTCAGCCGATAAACTCGCCTCTCTCAAAGCTGAGATAGAGAAGTTCGGCACGCCTTGTACTGTGCTGCCGATGGATGTGTCTGACGCAAAATCTTTGGTGCAAGCTGAGGAACACTTAAGCAATGCCGTCGATCATGTGAGTAGCGTCATTATTAACGCGGGCACCTGCGAATATATGGATAGCAACGACATAGACCCCGCAATGGCGCGACGTGTGTTCGAAACGAATTATTTTGGTGCGTTGGCGGTGTCGAAAATAGCCTTGCCGCATCTTAGAGCGGCGAGAGACAAAGAGTATTCCGCTTCTATGGTTTTTGTTTCAAGCAGCGTCACCTATCAGGCCCTGCCAAGAGCACACGCTTACGGCGCTTCAAAGGCTGCATTGCGCTATTTTGCGGAGTGTTTAAAGATCGATTTGCAGCATGAAAATATCAAT